>DFBZ01000133.1 GCA_002366835.1 Gammaproteobacteria bacterium UBA3067 | reverse complement strand
TTTTGTTTTTTGCTTGGCTTCTACGGTGCCTTGGCTTTTAACAGATACTTGTACATCTTCAAACTTTAACACCATTGTTTCTACCAACGGCGCAATGATTTGCGCAGGGTGTGATTGTATTTCTGGTTTACTCTTTACCATGCTTACCGCGCCGATTATCGCGAGAGTGATCATCCCAAGGGGGGCGAGCATTAAGAGACGGCGCTTAGTGATTTTGGGCATCGTTATATTTTTCGCTTAAGGCTGTTATTTTAGGTGAGTCGATGACGCTGGTATTACCCATAGATACACTTGGGTGGGCTCCCAACGCTAACAATAAATTCACACGATTCTGGAGCCAGTCGTTGTTGACGCTGACCAACCTGGTTTCTGTATTAATGCTGTTTCTATGGGCATCCAGAAACGTATTTAAGTCGGTCAAACCTGCATTGTAGTTCCGCTGGGCAAGGGACTGCGTTTCACTTGCGAGCTTCGCTGCGAACTTTGCGGCGGCCATTTGTTGTTTGAGGACATTATCCTGTTGGAGCAACCTAGTCACTTCGAGCATTGCCCGGTGTAAAAGTTCGCTGTATGCATAAAGCTCTTTGGAAACCGATGCGCGGGCCTGTGCCTGCTGTGCTTTAATGGCACCGGCATTAAAAACAGGCTGCATTAGATTGAAGGCGATCGCACTCACGCTTAAGCCGTTTTTCAGGATATTGTTAAGGCTTTGCTCTTGCAGCCCCTGGCTGGCGTTAAGGTTGAGACTGGGTAACCAAGCCTGTTTACTTGATAGCAGCTTTAGCTCCTGGCTTTTTAAACGCCGCTCTGCCGCAAGCAGATCGGGACGCTGCCGGATGATGTCCGCAGGCAAATAATTTGGCAGAGAGACGGCCTGCTCTGGTAGTGTGAAGTTTAAGTGATCATAGAGTTTGTGTTCTTGCTGGTGCTTATGGCTTTCTCCCAAAAGCTCCTGAAATTTTGAACGGGCATTAATGGCGGCGCTTCGTTTTTGCAGCAGGTCGCTTCGGGCAAGTGCGATTTCCGTGTGTGCAAGCCGAAGCCCAAGTAAATCAGCCAGGCCAGCATTAAAACGATTTTCAACAAGTTCCGAACTTGTCTCCAGCGTGTTTACAAAGTCCCTTTGAAGCTGGAGGAGCTGTTTCCTAGAAGACCATTCAAACCAATTTTGCAGCGTCGCGGCAGCTACGGATAGTTGTGCCGCTTCTCTGGACAGGCTCGCTTCCTCTACGCTGTTTTTGGCGGCGTGAGCGATAAGCCTCTGTGTGCCCCAAAGGTCAACGGTCCAGCTTACGTCGCCCTGTAGTGCAAAGAGCTTGGTGGTGGAATCTTCGATGCGTGCTTCCTGGCCATTTAAACCGACATTAAGCGATGGCCAGAGTTTGGCTCTTTCTGATTTATGTTTGGCGATTTCAGACTCAAGCTGGCTGTCCAGTTGCTGTAGTGCATAATTTCCCTCCAGTGCTGCCTGGATCAGCGTGTTGTAGTCGTAGCCTGGGAAGTGGGCGCCAAAGTAATGTTCCGGGGTGGCAGGGGCGGTGTTATGTTCGCTAAAATCTTTTTGTGGTGCCGTACCCCATGATTTCGGAGTAACGAAGGGTAGAGCTCTTTCTGTATCTGACTCAGGGAGGGGCGTTCGTAATGAATAGCAGCCGGAAATAAAAACAGACAGCGCGACAACAAGCAGTGTTCTTGTTTTTATCGTACGCGTTGTATGGGCATCATTGATTAGGGGCATGTTGATAGGAACTCTACCATCTCAAATAGTTCAGGGTTTCTTTACGAGGAATAGACTTTGCGTTACCTAAGGTGCATAGGGTTTCGCTAAAACAGCAAAATCAACTCTCGCGTAAAGTTCTCTTCAGGTATTATAGACCGGATATTATTACGGTCATTTTTAGTCTGACCACTTCCATCATCCTGAAACTGTTCGAGTTAAGCAAGGTATGAGTACCAGAACAAAATTCACACTTGCCTTTTTATTGATGGCGTTTTCTGTTGTTTTGCTGCGCTTTGATTTTGGTGGAAAACCAAAGGTCAGCGTTTATACCCCCGAAGCTGTTCTCGCCTCTGAGAAAAACAGCATTGATATTTTTCGTAATGCCAGCCCATCCGTAGTTTTTGTTACCAATACGGCTATCCAGCGAAATCTGTTTTCACTGAGGGCGATGGAGGTGCCAAAAGGTTCTGGTAGCGGTTATATATGGGATAAAAACGGTTATATCGTGACGAATTATCACGTTATTCACGGTGCGAGTCGTGTTCAGATAACCCTTTCAGATCACAGTAGCTGGGATGCCAAGCTGGTAGGGGTTGCGCCGGATAAAGATCTGGCGGTGTTAAAAATTGATGCACCTGGAAGCAAGCTAGAGCCCTTGGTTTTTGGTGATTCAAAGATGCTGGATGTCGGCCAAAAGGTACTTGCCATTGGTAACCCCTTTGGCTTGGATACCACCCTTACGGTGGGCGTTATCAGCGCATTGGGACGAGAGATCGAATCGATTACGAAACGAAAAATACGAGGTGTTATTCAGACAGACGCAGCCATTAATCCCGGAAACTCCGGCGGCCCACTGCTGGATTCATCAGGGCGTTTGATCGGTGTTAATACCGCTATTTATAGCCCCAATGGGAGTAGCGTGGGGATAGGCTTTGCGATACCCGTTAACACCGTAAAGAAAATTGTCCCCCAGTTGATAAAAAATGGTCGAGTGTTAAGGCCGGTGCTGGGTGTGGAAACGGCTACCGACCAATGGGCGAGATGGAACAAAATTCGTGGCGTGGTGGTGATGCGGGTTTTAAATGGCCTGCCTGCCGAGCAGGCAGGCTTGACAGGCCTGAGTCGCAGTCGATACGGGAAGTTGCTTCTTGGCGATGTGATAGTGGCCTTCGATGATCAGGCGATTTACAACAATGATGAGTTGCTCACTATGCTGGAAAGTCGCCAGCCTGGAGATACGGTGCGGATTGTGGTGCAGAGGGGCGATAAAAAACACACATTTAAGGTGAAATTGACCGCGCCAGCTGGTTAATTGTTCTCCTCTTGGCGTAGCATTGTCGTACTAGCTCTTCTATTATTCGCACTGGCGTTTTACAGGCTTATTATGTAGCTAAGCTTCCAAATACGGAAATCACTCCATGAAGCCTTTGCGCGTGAACTCATCTTTTCTGGTGGAAAGATCTCTTAAGATAAAAGGTAATTAAAATTAATGATTATTAAACCCAAAATTAAAGGCTTTGTATGTACGACTTCTCATCCAGTTGGTTGCGAAGCCCATGTGAATGAGCAAATTAAGTATGTACAAGACCACGGTGCTATCAATGCCGGCCCCAAAAAGGTTTTGGTTATCGGTTCGTCCACTGGTTATGGGCTTGCATCACGTATTAGCGCGGCATTTGCCAGTGATGCAGCCACTCTGGGTGTGTTTTTCGAGAAAGAAGCCTCTGCGAAGCGTCCTGCAAGTGCCGGTTGGTATAACACTGCCGCATTTACAAAAGCAGCAGAGGCCAAGGGGCTTTACGCCAAAAATATTAACGGTGATGCTTTCGCCAGCGATATTAAAGACAAGGTAATAGCCACTATTAAAGAAGACCTCGGGCAGGTTGATATGGTGGTGTACAGCTTGGCTGCACCGCGTCGTACGGACCCTGTTACTGGTGAAGTGTATAAATCGACTTTAAAAGCGGTGGGTGAGTCCTACTCAGGAACAACCCTTGATACCGACAAAAAAGTTATCAAAGAGGTGACGCTGGAATCCGCTTCGCAGGATGAGATCGACAAAACCATCAAAGTAATGGGCGGGGAAGATTGGGCTTTGTGGATGGACTCCCTCGAAACGGCGGGTGTTTTGGCTAAGGGCTGCAAAACGGTCGCTTATACCTACATTGGTGAGAAGCTAACCTGGCCAATCTACAAAGACGCCACCATCGGTCATGCAAAGGAGCACCTCGACCAAACCGCTGCCGCGCTCACTCAAAAACTGTCCAGTATCAACGGTACGGCCAATGTGTGTGTATTAAAGGCGGTGGTGACTCAGGCGAGTTCTGCGATCCCTCTTATGCCTTTGTACCTCTCTTTATTGTTCAAAGTTATGAAAGAAAAAGGGGGGCATGAAGGCTGCATTGAACAGGTATACGGCTTGTTTCATGACAAACTTTACGGTGCCGACAGTGCTGAGCTTGATGATAGAAATCGTTACCGCATGGATGGGCCGGAGCTACGGGACGAGATTCAGTCGGAAGTCCAAAAGTTATGGGGCCAGTGCACCACTGAGAATTTCAGTGAGCTGACGGACTTTGCCGGTTATCAGGAAGAGTTTCTAAAGCTCTTCGGTTTCAGTATGGATGGTGTCGATTATGATGCGGATATCGATGCAGGTGTGGCTATTAATAATCTTGTTTAGACTGTCACGCTGATTTTTTAAACACTTAAGCCGGGAGGCACGCCTTCAAGCTTAAGTGTTTAATGATCTGTAAGCAGGTTTTACGTTTAATGCATTGTTTCTTTCGGCGCAACGGTTTCTTCTAGGCTCATTTGCGCCACTTTTTCACTGTACTCATCAACGCTTCGTAAGTGCATGTTTACCTTTTCTTTAAGCCTGACCAGGGTGTCACACATGACCTCAATGGTTTGTTCCACCTGATCTAAAGCAATTAATATATCTTCTGACTCCTGAGTGTTCGACCTTTCTTTGTCCATTGCTTCTTCTCCCTGCTGACGTTTTATCATGACATGTCTCGTTAACTGCTGGCCAAGCGTGCTTGATAGCTTGGGCATGAATGTATATCTGATTTTTAAAGTGCGCAAATGAGCGCCTGTGGATAAGGTGTGGGTAGAATGTTAGGACTTTGTCCAAAACGGGTGGATTGCCGGAAATTTCATCACTTAATAACCATAGAATCAAAGACATAAAAACTATTTTACTAATATTTAGAATTATTTTTAGATGTTTTTTTTTGGGCCGTTCGGGGGTTTTTATGACTCCCCCGGTTCAGTTACAAAAAACCGCATACTGGGAGCTGGCGCTTTATGTTTTATGGTCTAGAATCTTTGGAAATGCCTTAGGCTTTAGTGCCTAGTTGTTTTTGAGCACAACCATTGATGGATAAGGTAGCGATTTGGAGTGTTCTGGCGCTTTATCTTAATAAAAGGGCGGAAAAGTGTGATGTGCATCACGTTTTATTTGGTCTATAGTACCGTGAC
>DFBZ01000069.1:1756-5548 GCA_002366835.1 Gammaproteobacteria bacterium UBA3067 | reverse complement strand
TGTGATTTTATTACATGACTTCAGTGATACAAGCATAGAAGAACTCGGCAATATAATAGTCACGATAAAGGCGCGCGGTTATTCTGTTGTTAATTTAGATACTTGCGCTGACAGAAAAACACATTAGGGCAGCCCTAAGAGAGATGCACTTCACGCACAAATGACATGACCTCTATAAAAAATATCAGCTTTGGCGTGTTATTGGCGACGAATTATTTCAAGTAAAAGCTTTAGATCGCTGTGTTTTATTAGCAATGTTTCCCTAAACCCTAAACCAGTTTTCCTTGAATAAATGACAGCCAATCCAATTGCCGCAATTGCATAAGATAGCGTTGAAGCTAGGGCCACACCATTCATACCTAGCAATTCTACAAAAGCATAGTTAAGGATGATATTTATAATAACGGCCACCCCAGAAATAATAGAAACTGTTCCTGGCATATTCTGCCCCAACAGATCCAAACGAATCAAACTGCAGTAGCTTAAAAACACCACACCGGGTAACAACAGCAATAGCGGCTCATACGCTGGAAGAAAATCCTCTCCAAAAAGGATCAAAATCAACACCTTTCCCATTATCGCAAAGATAAGCCCGCATACAACCATAACAAAAACAAGGATTCTCAATACGGCAGGTGTTACCTCATTTTCCTCTTCACTGCTTCGCCTCATTAGAAACGAATACATGGGAATAGCCAAAGCATTGGGAAGAGCGAGCAATAATTCAGCCGCTGCGGTTGCCATTGCGTAGTAACCGAGATATTCAGCTCCCAGGAAACTACTAACGAACAAAAAATCAATACGCAAAAGCAGCTTTTGAAATAAGGTGTCAAAATGTCCGCGAACACCATAGTTTAATAGATCCTTTTGCAAGTCGATCTGAAACTTAACGGGAAAACCTTGCTTGAGAAATATTATAGAAAGCATTGCCGCACAACCAAGCGTGCAAAACCAAGCCCATGTAGCGGCAATAAGCGGGTTAATATCAAATACCCCCCAAAGAAAGAGAAACAATACCAGGGGTGTTAATGATTCAAACAAGCTAAGAATATTGACTTGATTAATATAATGTAAAACATTGAGAATATTTATATTGATATATTTAATCAACATAAACGGAATGGCAATGGCAATAAAGAGAGCAAAAGATTCTATTGGTACTGAGTAATCTTTTACAAGCCATGGCTGTGCAATAATCAAAAAGCTTGACGCCATCAATATCAGACTGATAAAAACAATCAACGCATTCGTATTGGCGAATATCTGCCTAAGTGGACTGGAATTTTTGGCGGCATGATACGCGGCCGAATTACTAAGGCCCGCATTTCCAGCGGTCATTATAAGTTCAGGAATACTACAAATCAGTGAAAACAAGCCCCTG
Source organism: Gammaproteobacteria bacterium UBA3067 (assembly GCA_002366835.1). Classification (GTDB taxonomy): domain Bacteria; phylum Pseudomonadota; class Gammaproteobacteria; order Pseudomonadales; family UBA3067; genus UBA3067. The sequence continues at coordinate 4,167 of DFBZ01000069.1, read as the reverse complement.
TCTGCAGGGCCAAGTATTCGCGCCAATAAAGCATTTCTTACCAAGCGTAATAGAATATTTAGCAGCTTCGTAATCAAACTTTGACTGAAATGGCGTGCAAATAGCTTTTTGCTGGGTTCTTGGTTAGATTTTGGCGCCACGAGACTAGCTTCTCCTTAGAGCAGCGCGCATTAAACGATAACTTAGCCTATCAGAATCCAAAGCCAGTGCTTGATGTACGTTTATTCTTGGCACCAACATAGTCGTCGTAAAATCCAGCCGGTAGATACCAGCATTCGTTGTCAGCCCAATATCATAATTTTGTTTTGCAAACCCCACTACTGACTGATTAAAATCTCCATAGGGGTAACAGACCCCATTTACGTAGCTAATCCTTTTTTGGGATATTTCAAGCTTTGAGGCTACTAATTCATTTTCTTGCTCTGCTTTTGACAAAAGACTAAGCCGAGGATGGCTGATGGAGTGTGAGCCAAAGCTAATATTATAGCCTGACATTTCTTGGCACTGCGACCAGCTCAAACCATGCTGAGGCACATCCGTATTTGCTATGCTTATTGCTTGATCAGTAATCGTATGCGCATCACTATAGTGCTCCCTCTTAATGGTATCGATAATGCCATCCGCATCCAAACTATTGGCAAGGGATGTCTTTAGATAGCGACTTAGTAGCGCTGCTAAATCTGCACGCTGCGAATCACTAAGCTCCTCATTAAGCAGTATATCTCCAAGCTGTTGCCACCAGAATCCACATGTAGAATCAATATAAGCTGTGCTTAAGAATATGGTAGCGGGAACATTAAGCTCTTTTAGTATGGGAAAGGCATTTGTATAGTTATCGCGCCATCCATCATCAAACGTAATGCAAGCATATGAGAGCTTCACATCAAGCGTGCCCCGATCGTTTTTCTGATGATCAATCAGCTGTTGCAATGAAATAATATTGAAACGCTGCTTGATAGTTATCAAAAACAGTCTTAGCGCAACATCACTGATAGCAATAGAGCGTTGAAACCGTGTGTTTTTAAATTCTTTTTCGGTCAATACTCGGTGGAGTGTAAAAACAACACAAGTGCCTGGCAAATAACGCGACTGAAGTGTTTGCTGACTCAAAGAGCCAAGCCAACGCTTTATCACCAATGGCGTACTCAACGGTTATCCTCCGGCGACCAAAATGTGAAACGCTTTCCTAGCAAAAATTGCACTATACCGGCAGCCAAGCCAAAGCTACTTAAAAGAATAAACCCTGCAATGGAAAATAGTTTTGGCAGACGATTCCCACCGTCTATCAGCCCAGCCAATGCGGTGCAATAAAAACACACTTGAATAAAAAACAGCGCGACATAAAACCCGCCACTGCCCAATACCATTAAATTCATGGGAAACAAGAGGGTCGCAAAGAAAGGAACAAACCGTCTGACCAGCTTATGACTAAAAAGGCAAAATGAATAAGTTCCATAGCTAAATATATTAAATAGCTCTCGACGTCTCCATAAGCTCGTCATCCCTCTTACCGTAACACGTATCCGGCGTCGCAACTGATTACCCGCACTGTCTACGCCATCATCATAAGCAACCGCACTTTCTTGATAAACAAGCGAATGCCCACCAAGAACCGCCCCTGTGCTGATATAAAAATCATCGGTCACATCTTGGGGTAAGTTTTGATAGAGTGCGCGACGTATGGCAAATATACCTCCATCCGCAGAAACAGCATTACCCAATTTTGTTTCACACTTTCGGATAAAGCCTTCATATTGACGATATAGTCTATCACCCATACCAAGATGTTTTGAGTTTTCCCTAATACTCAGCTGCCCTGAAACAACTCCCACAGAAGATAAGCTAAAAGGTGAAATGAGCCGCATAAGCGTATTCTCTGTCCATTCATTATCCGCATCACTAAAGACGACGATTTCATTGGACGAGGAGGCTATACCAATATTAAGAGCAGTGCCTTTTCCACCTCTTGGGAGGTTTATTAAGTTTACCCGATCATCTTTAAAGCTTTTAACTATTTCAGCAGTTCTATCGTCGGAGCCATCGTTTAATATCCATATATCGAAACAAGCATCAGGGTAAGTTTGATTTAAGAGAGACGCTATTTTTGTTGCGATGTAATCCTCTTCATTGTATGCGGCGACCAATATGCTCACTGATGGCCCGGCACTTATGGACTGAGGAAGATGACGATATCGAGAAAAAAACGGCGTAATAATCGCCAATACGAGGGGATAGCCAATATATCCATATACACAAATAAAAACCAATAACCAGAAAAGAAATTCCATACATTTACCTTATGATTTTTTCAACTGAAAAAACTCCACCAATACCGATATTCCTGCGACATGGAATCTTAACCAATATAACAGCGTAAACTGGAACAACCTGCCAATGGAGCTGCGGCTTAC
>DFBZ01000069.1:0-1710 GCA_002366835.1 Gammaproteobacteria bacterium UBA3067 | reverse complement strand
ACTAATACACAAAATGATATCGGGAGATGTAAAACAGATGCCAGCGGAAAGCGCAACAAACGAAAACATAAGCCATTGCTTTTGATAAGACTGATATGGGAGTGCTGTCGCCAATATTCTTTCCGTATCCATTCCCAAAACGTTTTCTCGTAACCAAGGTGGAGCATATCTAATTGAGGGTCGGAAATTACTTTTGCCCCAGCCCTTTTTAACCTAAGTACAAAATCCTTGTCCTCCCCGGTAATAAGTGATTCATTAAATCCTCCTACCAATTCAAACCATCGCCTATCAATAAAAATATTGCGTCCAGGCAAGCTATCAACAGACATCACCTCGCTTCGTTTTGCGCTTGCACGTAACCCCCAGATTCGGGCAAACCAAGGTGCTTGTCGTGGCGCATGGTCGACAAAGCCGACGACGTCCGCCCAAAAAGATGTTCCGCCAGCGTCGGCATAGAGATCCAGGGTTGATAGCCAATTTTTGGGGACCTTCACATCTGCGTCCAAAAAAAGAAAATAGCGAGCAGTGCTTTTACCAGCACCAATATTTCTAAGCCTCGATATTTTCACATCAGGAACCTTGTAAACATTCACACCGAGCGATTCCGCATATTCTTGAGAACCATCACTTGAACCGTTATCCAGCAATAGAATCTCAACATCCTGTCGACCATTCATCGCCTCATAAATACTTTTTAAGGTAATGTGTAACGAATCAACCTCGTTAAAACACGGAATAATTATCGCGTACTTCAAGCATGCACCTTGTTCACAGTCATGCCTTTGGTAGATGAGGTAGATTTTGAATAAGAAAAGCACCCAGAAAGGGCCAAAAGAATCCAAAAATATTTGTTGTTAATGCCCGTTAGAAAAAGGAAAAACAAAACTATTGCACAAAATGCAGCAAAGAAATGGGCTGTAAATGCAGCCTGCCGACCCCTTCCACTGCGTAATTGGAGCCGCATTCCCAACCGAAGCTGGCGTAATCCTACCCATATAATTCCGCACAGAGAAAACAATCCCAACATGCCTGTTTCCGCTAACGTTTCAAGATAAGTATTGTGTGCGCGTCTAAATAGCTCAGGCTCATTTTTACTAAGTGAAAATGCTGCAGCATATCCCGATTCCGCATACCGCAAAGGGAAAATTCCAGGGCCTGCCCCCAACACCGGATTTTTTTTAAACTCTTCAAGAGCCACGATAATATAGGAAGAGCGCCTTCCGAGGGATCGGTCTTCGAATGTGTGAACACCCGAAGACAAGTTAGCCAGCGAGACAATACGATCACGATATTCTTGCGGAGCGAGAAGAATTAATGTCGCCGCAAGCAAGCCAACTCCAGCCAGCATTAGGGTTACTTGCACAACGTTAAAATTTCGCAAGTGTGCTTTGTAATGAAACGCCAATATACCGATAACCAAGACTAAAACAACAAGCCCAGACCTGGATAATGTTTTTTCAAATGAAACCATAAGCAATATTAGCAAAATAGACCAAAATAGCCGTATAACCAATATCTTTTCATAAAGCACAAGATATATAGCGAAGGGAGTGGCAAACGTTAATAACAATGCAAAATAATTAGGGTCAGTCAGCAAACCAACTGCTCTACTCTCCTGGGTGTTACCGCCTGCCGCCAATGCGATCAACGCGGTAATCCCGACACTAATGACAATAACGCGAGCCAATTGAAGGGGGTTAACCTGGTCTT
>DFBZ01000073.1 GCA_002366835.1 Gammaproteobacteria bacterium UBA3067 | reverse complement strand
CTGATGAGGGGAAGCCATTACTTCTTCAACAGTTAATGGAGTCTGAAAAATAGCATGGTTGTTGTTACCGGCATGCGCACGGTTTTTAACGGCAATTTTTGCATAAGTTTCATCTTTGGTGCCGTACTTCTTTTGGTGCTCAACACCGGCGCCGCCAAAAAGCATTGCAGTCGGTGCTGCGCCAGGAACGAAGTCTAGCTTGGCATCCATGACCGTTTTCATGTGCATGTCCATTGGGTTCAGGCGATCCGTATAAGTCGCGCCCAATGCGCCTTTGGTCATTTTTTCAAAGCCAAGTGCAAGTACACATTCTGATAAGCCACCTTCAACAAACTGCTTTGCCATGTAGAGCGCAGTAGAACCGGTTGAGCAGTTGTTGTTAACGTTGTATACCGGAATACCTGTCAGGCCTAGTTCGTAGACAGCGCGTTCACCCGTGCAGCTTTCGCCGTAAACATATCCAACGCAGGCTTGTTCAACGAGGTCATAGGAGATCCCTGCGTCTTTCAAGGCCATTTCACCGGCTTTTTTAGCCATGATATTGTATTCTTCACTGGTGCCAGGCTTGACGAAGTCTGTCATGCCGATACCGATTACACATACTTTATTTCCCATTGATCTATCTCCTTGGTTGCTTTATTTTCTGGATGCTATTTTTTCCAGGCTTTCTATAACGTACAGACGTTTTGAAAACAAAGAGCTTCTAGCGTCACAGGTGAATTTTATAGTTGTTGTTGGGCTCGTTGCTGAAGGACTTGTTCGGCTTTTTTGTAGAGTTGAGCCTAAAGCTGTGTGTTGTTTTTTTATTAAGTTTTACGTATTCCTTATAGCTTGCCGAGCTTATCACTAGTGACTGTGGATGGGTAGCGCGGAGTGATATAAAGCAAAGGCAAGGTGTTTTTATGTGACAGGTGCGACATCTGAAATCTATATCTTTAGAGTCGCCCTAGCTTGAATTTCTGGATTCCAGAACGCGATGAACGGTTTCGACAATTGCCTGGGTTTGGCTGTCTATCTCCATGTTCACCTTGTCTCCCACTTTTTTAAAGCCTAGCGTGGTGACGCGGCAGGTTTCCGGAATCAAATAAACTTTGAAATGATTACTGCAGACTTCGTTAACCGTCAGGCTAGCGCCATCCAGAGCGACAAATCCTTTTGAAAGAATATAGGGCATCCATTGCGGGTCTGTCTTTAAGGTGATGATGCGATTATTTTCTGGCTGGTCGATGGCAATAATGTCAGCTTGGTCGTAAATATGGCCAGAAAGCAGGTGGCCGCCAATTTCATCGCCAAAACGTGCCGCACGCTCAACGTTCACCTGCTTGCCAATACAAAGTGTATTGAGGTTGGTTAAACGTAAGGTTTCCATCATGACATCAAAAACTACTTGCCGGTCTGTCCACTCGACGATAGTGAGGCAGGTTCCGTTAACCGCAATACTTGCTCCGGTTTTAAAGTTTCCGCAAGCCTCGTCAGGCAATGAGAGCGTGAGCTGCCATAATTGATCCACCTTTTTAATGTCGCTGACCTCTGCCAGGCCTGCAACGATTCCTGTGAACATAACAATCTCCGTGGTGGTGTACGCAAGGGTCGAGGGCTACTATAAAGCTTTAACTCAGAAAAATCAGTTGACGAGTTAGTAACATAACATCCCCCAATGTGGAGTGGTAAAAACGAATGGAAAAGTTACAAACTGTGCTGGATGCCTTGAATGCTTTACTGGAGCCCTGGAGGTTTAAGGACTACTGCCCCAACGGGTTACAGGTTGAAGGGAAGAATGAAATTCGAAAAATCGTTACAGGGGTCACCGCTTGCCAAGCTTTGATTGATAAAGCGCTTGAGGAAAGCGCCGATATGATTTTGGTGCACCATGGCTATTTTTGGAAAGGGGAGGATGCTTGCATTGTTGGCACCAAGAAAAAGCGTTTAGCATCCTTGATAAATAATGATATTAGTCTGGTGGCTTACCATCTGCCGCTGGATGCGCACCCAGAGCTTGGGAATAATGCACGTTTGGCCACGTTATTGGGCTTTAATATTAAGCAGGCATTGGTGTCGGGAGAAGAGCCCGCAATTGGTTTTATTGGTGAGTTGGAAGAGCCGTGTAGCACCAAGGAGCTAGCTCAGAGAATTGAAACGGTTCTTCAGCGCAAGCCAACACTTATTTCTGGCCATGATCGGGACGAAAAGATTCGCCGTATTGGCTGGTGTTCGGGTGCAGCGCAGACTTATATCGATCAGGCAGTTTTACAGGGTATGGATGCTTATCTTAGCGGAGAAATTTCCGAACATACCGTGCATGCAGCGCGTGAAAACGGCATCCACTATTTTGCCGCCGGCCATCATGCTACGGAGCGCTATGGTGTGCAGGCTGTGGGGCAATACCTGGCGGACAAGTTCGCAGTGGAGCACCAGTTTATTGAAATAGATAACCCGGTTTGATTCGGGGTCACGCCTTCCTTAAGAGCTAAGTCTCGTTGCGCATTTTGGAAGGCCTTGTACTAACGAGCTGTTTTCAACAGATCATTTAGCAGCTCAGCAAGGACCTCACGGTCTTCCTCATTAAGAAAGTTTCCTACGATCACCTGCTGGTTTCTGCAGTAGAGGACAATTTTTTTGGGTATCTAGGGTGAGTGGGTGGAATTATTTTTGACTTCGTTCAGTACCTTTGAAAGCGAATTGTTTTCGATGGCTGTTTGACACCCCTCTCAATGGTCACACTGTCTACTGAAAAATCAATCACCTCTTGCCGGGCATTTCGGCGCAAAAAATAATAATTTGCCAAAACCAGCACAAAAATCTCCAAGCCGGAAAACGGTAATACAAGCCATGCTCCGATGCTTGCCATATAGAGTGCGATGATGAAAATAACGAAGGAAATAAGAGATACAATCCACAGCACGGTCTGCCAGTTAGCTGACTGATTAGGTTTTAGTACGATATGACCAATCTGCGTATTTGAACTAATGGAAACTTCGACCACGGTCTATTTCCTTTTCTTGATTTCTGCCAAGTGTTCGAAAAACCACCGGTGTAATGACTTGGTCGTCATAACTGGCTGGAAGGGTCTTATGCCCTTAGCCCACTACTCGAAAAAGCTGGCAGCGCGTATACTGCTACAAGCAACTTTTTTCAACACCCATCAAAGGTAAACAATTATGTCAAAACTGGTCAAGCCTCACGGAAGTGAAACTCTTTTACCCCGCCTTTTGGAGGGTGCTGAACTTGAAGCTGCAAAGCAGAAAGTGGAGAGTATGCCGAAGGTAAGCCTCAGCTCCCGCGAGACTGGCGACCTGATTATGCTGGGAATTGGTGGCTTTACACCGCTCGAAGGGTTTATGGGTAAAGCCGACTGGCAGGGTGTTTGTGATTCCATGACTTTGGAAAACGGCCTTTTCTGGCCAATTCCCATAACCCTTTCTACTGATCAAGCAACGGCTGATAGCCTCGGTGATAATGCAGAAGTGGCGCTGGTCGATGGTGAAAGTGGCGAGATCATGGGTAGCATGACGGTGACTGAAAAATACACCATTGATAAAGCCCATGAATGTCAGACTGTATTTACCACAACCGACAGTGCGCACCCCGGTGTAAAAATGGTGATGGAACAGGGTGACGTGAACCTTGCTGGGCCCGTGAAAGTTTTCTCCCAAGGTGAGTTTCCGGAAAAATATAAAGATATTTATATGACTCCGGCGGAAACGCGTACTTTATTCGATGCCAAGGGTTGGAATACGGTGGTGGCCTTTCAAACCCGTAACCCTATGCACCGTTCTCACGAGTACCTGGTTAAAATCGCCATTGAAATTTGTGACGGCGTAATGGTGCACTCTTTGTTAGGTAAGCTTAAGCCTGGAGATATTCCTGCTGAAGTACGCCAGGAAGCGATTAGCACACTGATCGATAATTATTTTGTGCCCGATACTGTGGTGCAATCTGGTTATCCATTGGATATGCGTTATGCCGGCCCACGTGAAGCCTTGCTGCATGCTGTTTTTCGTCAAAACTATGGCTGCTCTCACTTGATTGTTGGGCGGGATCACGCAGGTGTAGGTGACTATTATGGCCCCTTCGACGCGCATCATATTTTTGATCAAGTACCTGCTGGCGCACTGCTAACCCAGCCGCTTAAAATTGACTGGACTTTCTGGTGTAACAAATGTGGCACTATGGCATCTATGCGTACCTGCCCTCATGGCAAAGACGATCGTGTGCTGGTTTCAGGGACCAAAGTACGTAAGGCGCTATCTGAAGATGGAGAGATTGACGCTAACTTCAGTCGGCCGGAAGTGTTGGAGGTATTAAAGCGTTATTACGCCTCCCTGGCCGAGGAGGATAAAGTGGAAGTGACACTGAGTGGTCACTCGGCAAAATAGCATCAGGCCCGGATTTAACCGGGCCTTTTTCTTTTAAGGAGAAAAACAGTGAGTGATGCCATTCAAATTGAGAAGCAAGGACACGTTGCCCTGCTCACCCTCAATAATCCACCGGCTAATACCTGGACCGAGCAAGCCCTACGGCTATTTAAAGATATTGTTTATGACTTGAATAGTGATAAGTCTAATTTTAGCCTTGTGATTACTGGTCAGGGTGAAAAATTCTTTTCAGCGGGAGCTGACTTGAAGTTATTTGCTGGCGGAGATATGGGTATAGCGAGCACTATGTCTCGCGCATTTGGAGAGGCATTCGAAACTTTGGCGGCCTATGAAGGTGTTTCCATTGCAGCGATCAATGGTTATGCCATGGGCGGTGGGCTTGAATGCGCTCTGGCTTGCGATTTGCGAATTGCGGAAGAGCAGGCGGTTTTGGCCTTACCAGAAGCGAAGGTGGGCTTGCTTCCCTGTGGGGGTGGTACGCAGACTTTGACCTGGGTCGTGGGTGAAGCCTGGGCAAAGCGTATGATTCTTTGTGGCGAGCAAGTGAATGCCGAAACCGCTTTGCGTATAGGGCTGATTGATGAGAGGACTGAAAAAGGCGCATCACTGAATAAAGCTTTAGCTATGGCGGAGCAGGTTGCCAATCAAAGCCCATCCAGTGTCAGTGCATCCAAAAAATTGATTATGGCCGCTCGTAATCAGCCCATGGGGCATGCTTGGGCTGGGGAGCGTGAAGCCTTTGTCGCCTTGTTCGAAACAGAGGATCAAAAAGAAGGCGTAAATGCCTTTTTGGAAAAGAGAAAGCCCGAATGGAAAAATAAATAGGTGCAGTAAGTTCTTGGCGGTGAATCGGGGTTATTGCACCATCGCCTTTCGTTGCACCTGTTCTTATCGATCGTTGTGGGTATTTTTCCACCCCGATTATAGAGGTTAGTTTTGAAGAGTTGCCTGGAGCGATATTGCGTGAAATTGGGGTTTGGTTTTCGAAAAGATAAAAACTATTCGGCAAGGACGCTCATTTTTTCAGTGTGCTCTTCATCTGTTAAAGGCTTGCTTTGCTGGTGGCAAGGAAAATATAGCCGAAATTCCGATCCTTTAGCGGGGTGGGAATCAACACTTATAGCGCCTTTGCTACGCTCCAGAAATCCGTAAACCTGGCTTAATCCGGGACCCGTGCCCTTGTCTCTTTGGTAGAAAAAATACGCTCTGTTGTGGCCTCATCCATGCCGCAGCCCGTATCTTTCACGGATATCACCACGTAATCGCCTGCCAGCAAGTGTAATTCCAGGGCCTCGATAGGGTTAAGTTGCAGATTTTCTGTTTTGAAAATCAGTGACCCGCCTTCTTGCTCCATCGCATGCATGGCATTGATGCTTAAATTGAGCAGGGCATCTTCAAAGCTACTTTCTTCGATGCACGCAGGCCATAGGTCTGAACCTAGCTCGTACTGAAGAGTAATCCTAGAAGTGAGGGCTTTTTACAACATATTTTGGTTTGTGATCAGTAGCGCATTGATGTCCACTACCTTTGCCTGTTCCGTTTCGTTTTTCGAAAATGCAAGTAGTCGTTGGGTAAGTTTGGTGCCGCGTTCTCCTGCATGAGTAATCTGTGTAACGTAGCGATGTAGTTTTGGTTGTTTATCCAGGGCGCTATCAAGCAACTCGGTAAAGCCCAATATAATGCCGAGTATGCTGTTAAAATCATGGGCGATTCCGCCAGTAAGTTTGCCAAGGGATTCCATTTTCTGGTTGTGCAGAAGCTTTTCTTCCTGGAGCTTGCGTTCAGTGATGTCCGCACTGATGCCGCCGGTGGCGCCAATAACCCTGTGTTCGTTGAATATAGGGAATTTGATTGATGAGAAGTAACGAATATTATCGTCAATAAGTGCTGTTTCTTCAGACTCCAGCGCGGTACCGGTTTCCATTACCTTGATATCATTTTCACGAATAGCATCGGCAATCTCCTTTGGAAATAAATCATGATCTGATAAACCAATCAGTTCTTCTGCAGACCTATTAAGAAGTGGGCCTAGCTTTTGATTGGTGTAGGTGAAGCGGCCAGTTTGATCTTTGACGTAGAAGACTGAGGGAGAATTATCCACGATGGCCTGTAGGGTTCTTTGGCTTTTTGCTGCTTCCTCCCGTAAGCGATATTGTTCAGTCACATCATTGAAGATAAGGATCATGCCCTTTATCTGTTTGTTCTTATCGAGAATGGGCGCAGCTGAATCCGCTATTTGGTATTCTGTCAAGTCTCTTGATATGAGTGTTGCATGATTGCTGAGGTAGATTGTTTCCCCGCGGGACAGCACTAATTAGGAGGTAGGCAGTAAGGAGTTGATAAAGAAAAAGACGCTTTTTTATAGCTTCATCCAGACTTCTGGTTAGGGTCAAAGTGGCTAAGCCATTATAAGAGTAGGGAAAGGCCGTCGTTTCGATTCTCTCGCATGATGATGGGAGGGAGTTATGGTAGCGAGTCAGCTCAAAACCATTTTTACTGCTTAATGTAATATTGAGGATATTTGTATTCCCGGCCCCCCAGTATTTAATAAGGGTTTTGGCTGAGCCATAATCCTTTTTTGTAGTTGATCTTGGATGGAGTGGGCGAGTATATCTAGTTCAATTTTAGATTTTCCAGCAAGAGTAGCGTCACTCTGCTGGATATGGGCGCGATTGATAGCTCAGCCGATGGCAAGCAAAATTGCTAAAATAAGCGATACCCACAGCCAAACTAAATTAGGTTTTTGATTATTCATTTAAGTGGGTTTGTAGCGCTTGCTACTTCCTCTATTATTACGCGTAAATTTTCATAATCATTATTTTTTACTTCAACCAGATTGGTGATGCTGGTTTTGATGGCGTGCAAGGCTTGAATGCCTTCGGGTGATTGATTAATTTCAAGCATTGCGCGGCGCAACGATTTTATCTGAGACTTTGGCAAATCTGCGCGAGTGATAAATAAATGCTCGGGTATTTTCGCGGTTTGGGCGATGACTTTAAGCCCCTGCGACGCGTACTTTTTATAGATGTCCGGTTTTACGGCCCCGGTGTCAAAGTCACCCGCAAGGACAGCAAGAGCAACATTGCTATGGCGGTGAAGGAAGCTGTATTTTGTCGAGCCATCAGCAAAGCCCCCGGCTTTGAGCAATGTAAAATAGGGTGCGATAAAACTCATTGCGGGATTTGGGTCGCCGAAGGCAGTGTGTTTGCCCTTTAGTTGGCTTAATTTGCTGAGTTTGTTGTCAGTGTGGGCGATAATATTTCCCTGGAAAAAGGAGCGCCCATTTACCTCCGGCTTGGCGAGCACGGGTTTGTTTCCATAAGTATTCGTTACTTTGACGTAGGAGGCTGGCCCCGTGTAGGCAATATCCACTTTATCTATGCCGATATAGTCAGTGTGTTCCTGGTAATTGGCGCCAATGCCCAGCTTGACGGGTTTGCCAATTTGCTTGCCCAGATATTTTGTTAATGGGACAAATCTTTTTTCAAGTTCTTGGTGGGGCAGGAAGGGGTGCACAGCAAGAATAAGATTATCTCCTGCATAGCTGTGTTGATAGGGTAAGCAAGCAGTAAGGAGTATTATTAGCGTGCAAGCTAGCTGGGCTAATCCCTTGGTCATAACTTCCACTTCCTTGTGCACTTAGTATTTTAATTCAAACCTTCCATCATTATAGTTTTAACCGGAGTTTGTCTGTACTGGGGGGGGTGGCTAACGTGTATATTAACTTGCGAATTTTTCCAAGCTTTATTGATTATGTAAAATAATTGCAAGGTGTTTTAGTTATGCTGCTGAGTGGAGAGCATTACGGTGCTTGCGAAGCAGCTTGCAAGCGTAAAATGCGATAAGCGCCACTCAAAACCACGACACTAATAATGGCGCCAATGATCAAATCCGGGTAGCGTGAGCCAGTATAAGTAACGAGAATTCCGGCAATAATAATTCCCAGGTTGGCGACTACGTCGTTTGCCGAGAAAATCCAGCTTGCCTTCATGTGCGCGCCGCCCTCCCGGTGCCGATAAATCAGCATTAAACAGCCTATGTTGGCAAGTAAGGCAACGGCTCCCACGCTCATCATTAATGTTGAATACGGTTCGCTACCATAGAGGGAGCGACGCGTGACATCAGTGATTACCAGTATCGCCAACAATAACTGTAGCCACCCGGAAAGGTGGGCGGCTCGGGTTTGTAAATGAGCGCTGCGCCCCACGGCGTAAAGAGCAATGCCGTTTATCAGCAGTAACCAGTATAGTGTTTGTGCTTCTTCTTTCTGGCTGGGCGCGGAACTGAGTAGCGTTTGTTTTTCTTTCGTAGCGGCTTTGGATTCTAGCAGTGTGGCGCCTAGCCCTAAAGAAGAGAGTGTTTCAATAAAGTGGCTGTTATCGCCATTATGGAATATATGAACCTGTCGTTTCCCAAGGTCAAAATAGAAACTTTTAATTTGCCCCACGTTTGCCAGGGCCATTCGAATCATGGTTTCTTCCGCTGGGCAGTCCATTTTGGGCACAGAAAATAGCGAAACGGTTTCCGCTTCAAGGAGTCCGTCGAGGGTGCTTTGTTGTTGCTCTTCAGTTTTGAGGGGAGAGCAGTCGGAATTGCCACAGGGGGACATATTGTTTACCGGTATTTGCGTTAGCGTCTCGTAAAGAGCGGGGTGTTTTATAGCGCTATTCTAAGAAATTTTCGCATGTATGATTAAGTTTTAGCGAAACAAAACACTGTTTTGTTGTTTTTGTAGGGAAAAGTGGAATATCTTCTTGTTATTTTCTTGCGATTTGGCGCAGTTTTTCTATTCTCTACACCGGAGTGGCTGAGCTTGACCTGTATCAATGGATGGAAATATTTTTCCTTTATATTAGCGGTTCTAAATAAAAGTGTGGAGAGGTAAAGATGGTTGATAAATTAAAAGCAGTTTTGGCAACGGCAATTGGTATTTCCACTCTGGCGAGTGCAGGTGTGCAAGCCTACGAGGCGGGAGATATGATTGTTCGTGCTGGCCTGACTTATGTGTCGCCAGATGATGAGAGTGCAGCAACGGCAGCGCCTGCTCCGTTGTCAGATTTGGCGGGTGTCGATCTTGTTGATGTTGAAGAAGGAATCTCTCTGGGTTTTAGTGGAACCTACATGGTCAATAAACAGTTTGGGGTTGAGCTGCTATTGGCATTGCCCTTTGTTCATGATATTCAGGGTTATGGCCCCTTAAATGGCTTTACTATCGGTGAAGCGCAGCACCTTCCTCCTACTTTAAGTGCTCAGGTTTATCCTGATATCGGTGTTGATAAAGTGCAGCCCTATTTTGGAATTGGTGTTAATTACACCACCTTTTTTAGTGAAGAGCTGGATAGCGGGTTTAAAACGCTGCTTTCTGATAGCTATGGATTAACGGCGACGGGTTTGGAAATTGATGATTCCTTATCCTATGCGTTTCAGGCTGGGCTGGATGTAGAGGTGGCTAAAAACTGTTATGTGAACGTCGCTTATTGGTACATAGATATAGAGACTGAGGCGACGGTTAAAACTGATGGAGGAGATATTAATATTGATGTCGCCATTGATCCCCACGTATTTATGGTCGGTGCCGCGTATAAATTCTAATCATCTAGGTTAAGCGAATACTCCGAAAGGCTCGCTGATATAGCGGGCCTTTTTTATGCCTGGGTTATGCTATAGCGTTTTCGAAAAATGATAGCCAATAATTTCATAGTTCTTTTGCATGTAAAACTTATGCGCGCGGGTGTTAGAGGTATACGCGTCCAACATAATAACCTGGCAGTTGAGATTCTTTGCATGCTGTTCTAACCAGTCAACGAGTCTTTCTCCCAAGCCAGTGGATCGATGCTCTTTTTCAATAAATACATTATCCAGCTCCATATACTTCCCGCAATAAAATTTTGAGCCAATCCAAAACCCCGAGATGCCAATTAATTTGTTTTCAAGATAAAGTCCAGCACAGTGATAGTCATATTCAATCATGGAACTAAGGCGATCTTTTAATACATAAGCTGAGAGACCGGGGTTGGCTTTTTGGGCCAGAAGTAGAATGCTGTTGAGTTCAGAGGTGGGGATTTCTTTAATGTAAGTTTTCACGCAGCTTATCCTGGGGGTATACCTTGGGAGTAAAAGACAAAAGCTTATCGCATCTCTATGCCGTTTTGAATGATATCCTTAAGCTCTTTTAGACCAACTTTAAACAGAGTTTGCAGGCTTGAAATGTCCTCGGCTTTCCAGTCGGGAATGTGTACTTTTCCTGGCGGCGTATAGTCTGGCAGATTTGCCCCCCAGAACAATTGATTATAAATAAAAATTCCATTTTCACCCTCAGCAAGATCGAGAAAAAGGCTGGGGTTATTTTGGCTTGCAATGGTGTCCACCAGGATATTCCACAAATTCAGAAAATATTCACAGTTGATAGAGGCTTTTGGCCTATTAAGCCAGCCTTCTATTTCGTTGAAGTCGAAAAAATCATGTTGAGCAATGCTGCTGGAGTCTACGCCCAGGTTTTTTAACTCGCTATAGTGAAGAAGCGGAGGAATGCTGTGGGCATAAACTAACTGCCCTTTTTCCATTTTTACGCCGTTACTTTCATTGCCGTACCAGAGAACAAAAAAGGCGTCGTCATTGAGTAAAAGTTGGCAAATATAATAGGTCACGATTTTTCTTTTTTATTGGTTTAAATAGCGGTTTAAATCAAATAGGCCTGCATAGGGGCCGTAATCTGATTGATTCTTTTCTTGCAGCCAGTCTATCTCATCCCAGAATTTCGGATGAGTGCGCCGTAGCCCCCATTTTTCATTAAGCGTTAGTGCGTGCTTTTCTTTTTTGATCAAATGTATGTGCTTTATAAATGCGTTGAGGTCGCCAGCGGGTACGCTGTAAATATAATTTGGATAGCTGCCAACCATTCCGCGCACCAGCGTGAGAGTGTCTTCCTTGGGAAGCCTGCGTAAGTCTTCTCCAAATACAAAGTGCACGCTGCTGTGTGCTTTGTTTTTGATAAGCGTGTAAACGGGGTCGTTTTTGCTGTGGGTAGTTTTGATGCGCAAATAGCTGACATCCGGGAGGTGGTGAAGATTCTTGCCATTTAGTTGCGTCAGTGCTTGTAACACCTTGTCTATCGGGCTAGGTGTTTTGTTTCCAGGTTGCAGGGGATTCCAGTGGTTAAGCATCGCGTAGTTGTTGTCAGTAAGCTGTGTTCGTTTGGCAAATTGTTGCAGAGTTTGAAGCTTGGTGTTGTCGGGCGTTTGTCTGGCTAGAGGGTTTTTCTTGATAAAAAGTTCACGATCAAATAGAAACTGTTCTACGCGGGGCGGGATGCTTTTGTACCAACGCTGGTGTTCCGATATCCCCTGCTCGCTGGGTAGAAAGTTGATGAAATTACGCTCTCCCTCCATCCTTAAAAAGTCCATATATAGCCGGGTGGATAACTGGTGTCCCACATTTCCATAAACATCAAAACCAGCAACGAGTAAATAATAGATACGTTCAAAAATAGGGTAATCAATCACCCATGCGGTTTTAGGCTCGTCGCCGATAAAACCTTTTAATACGGTGGCGCTGTCATGGTGGCGAAAAATAGTCAGTGCGCCATCGCCATCAGGCCCATTACCAGGCCAGATAAAATCGGCGTTATAAGCAACGTTGTGCTTGTGCAGGAGGGCTTGTTTTTCCTGTAGATATTTTTTCTGTTGTCGGGCGTAAAGTGTCCACGCGACAGTAAGATTAAAGTGGTCCTCCAGTTCTGCGGGCAAGCTGAGTACGGGGCTTGCGAGTTGAAGGAAGTTGTCATCGGTACTGACAGGGTCGATTTCAGGGTTGGTAAAGGTAACAAAAAACCGGTCATTGATGACATTTAAAGCAATGGGGCCCCAGCAAACCGGCCCTTTGATAAAGTTGGAAATAAAAAAGTGTGCATCATCGAGCAAAAACAAATAGCGCGATTTTGCTGGAATGGCGGCGAAGGTTTCAAAGGGGTTGGCAGCGGTTTTGGGGGAGTATTTCGGCAATTCATGGACTCTATAATCGGGTGTCCAGAATAATTCTTTAAGGCGCTCCATTTTTTTCTGGTTGAGGGCGAAGGGAAGATGGGACTTATCTACAATGGTTTCGTTAACACGTTGCAGTCGGTAGTATACTTTTGCAAACTTTGGGTCGTCATAGGGGCGGGGTGTGGCGATTATCGTGAGTTTTTCTTTGGGTGGGCTGCTGGATCGCACCAGTGAAAAAAACGTTGGGTCGTTAGAGTCGTCAAAATAAAGATGCGCAAACGCGAGGTGCTCGTAAATATAGCGGGAAATTAATTGGCTTTTTTTGTCGGGCTGATTTAGAAAACTTTCCCACTCGGTGATCAAGCTGTTCGTTTCTTTTGAGATTGCTTTGCGTGGAGGAAAAGTGGCCCCTTGTTTTAACCATTGCGTAAGTGTTTCATGTTCTTCTGGTTTGAGCCCAGGTAGTCCGTAAGGCATGCCCCACTGCGGGTGTTCCTTTTTAAACTCGGGGAAAGCATCGGGTGTCGGGCAGGAGAGGTCACGATAATTTTCCAGTTTAAAGCTTTTTGGTAATAGACCTTGCTGGGGAAGGGGCTGTTCCTTTTTTAGTTTGATGACGTGGTAAAGCAAAGAGTTATCCAGAGTCGTTTCGTTATTACCTTCTTGCTCATTAAGTACGGGGAAAAAATCCTTTTCGCGCCATTCTGCTACGGAGTGGGCATCAGTGAATAGACGAGTGGGTTGAGCCGGGAAAAGGCGCTTGCCATCGTAAACCTTCATCTTGGTAGCGCCGCGCTCAATGCCTTCCGTCGCGCCGAGTTTTAATTGGCAGGGGGCGTCGTAGCAGGCGTGGCATACAACGCAGCGAGAGTCGAGAATCGGTTTTACGTCTTTGTCGAAGTGAACGAAGTTGGGTGGGAGTTTTTCCTGATGTCGTTTTTTAAGAATGGCTTCGGAAGGAGGAGGGGTTTTGTAGTTCGTTGGCAAGAGAGTAATACTGTCTAGGTCTGGCAGGTGAGAAAGAGGAATGCGCTGGCTGGGTGAGCAGCTCATCAGGGTGATGCCGCTAATGAGAAAAACAAGGGTTATAATGATACGTTTCATGGCGGTGGGTGTTTTCCAGCATCGGTTTGTGGCATCAGTGGATGGATAATAGCGGGTTCTGTGTGTAAAAAAAGGACATTGCTTTTATTTGTTGGCTTTGGATTTAACGTTTTCCTTGGATTATTAACAGGATAAGAAACTTGATGAGCGGCATACAGCCTTATTTGGAGGAGTGTATTGCGAACATTTTTCAGGCTGGAAAAACAACGGCCTCTCGGCGCATTATCGTGGGTTTTAGCGGTGGTTTGGATTCGACCGTATTGCTGCATCTGCTTCAAGCCTATGTGAAAGCTCAGCCGACCCTGCCCTTGTTGGCACTTCACGTTAATCATGGCTTGCAGGCTCAGGCAGATGAATGGGAGCAACTCTGCGTACAGAAAGGGGAGTCTTATGGCGTAAAGACCTACGCCATGCGCGCAAATGTTGAGCGCAATGCAGGGGACGGTATGGAGCAGGCGGCGCGCCACGCGCGTTACCAAGTCTTTGCAGATTTTTTACAAGAAGGGGACCTGCTATGCCTGGCCCATCACCAGGATGATCAAGCCGAGACGGTGTTGTATCGTTTATTAAGGGGGAGCGGGCCTTTGGGCTTGGCTGCCATGCGTAGTCGAAAACCCTTTGCAGAAGCTCAGGTTGTACGGCCCTTACTTTCCTGTTCCCGGAAAGAGCTTGAGGAGTATGCACAACTTCATCAGCTAACGTGGGTAGACGACCCTTCTAACCTGGATGCCAGTTTTGATCGTAATTATTTGCGCCGGGAAATTATGCCGCGTCTCAAAAGTCGTTGGCCTGCGGTGAACGAAACCTTTTCCCGTGCGGCTGAGTTAAATCAGGAGACGGTGCTGCTGTTGGAAGAGCTGGCCACCTCCGATTTGGCTGCCGTGGCTTGTGAGGACGGCCTGCGATTATGTCGTCAGCAGCTTAAGCAGCTCTCGCCGCCGCGCATTAATAATGTTCTCAGGTTTTGGTTGCTTAAAAATGGAAGGCCTTTGCCTAGTCGCGCCAATTTATTGCGTATTCGTGAGGAGTTGCTTGGCTCGCAAGCTGCTGGTTTGGCGGTGGTGGAATGGGCTGGAGCAGAAGTGCGTATCTTTGAAGATCGACTTTACTGTATGCCGAATCTTATTCCAGCACCCAGGGTTGGCACTGAAATCATCTGGAAAGAAGCGTTATCAGGCCAGCAGCTTGACCTCGGGGCGGAGGCTGGAACCTTGCTGGTGACTGCGGCGCAGGGCCAGGGAATTAAAAGCCAGCTGTTCGAGCAGGCGTGCGAGCAAGGCCGCTTAATCATCAAGTGGCGCGAGGGGGGAGAGCGCTGTCAGCCAGAAGACCGAGCCCATAGCCAGAAGTTAAAAAAGCTGCTGCAGGAATACCATGTCCCGCCCTGGTTGAGAGGGCGTCTTCCTTTAGTCTATATCGGCGAGCAATTAGCCGCAGTGCCTGGGCTGTGGGTCTGCAAAGGCTTTGCTGCACAACCTGAAGAAAAGGGCTGTGAACTGGATTGGCGCTACCCCTCGAAATAGCGGTTTCGTTGTGCTAAACAGGGCTTTCTGCTACCCTTCGCAGCGGTTGGTCCGCTCAGTTTGCTACAATTTTTGTTTATGTGGTGGGCCGAGTCTGATCACTGTTTTCCTCTTTCAAATCCCCGAGCCTTTCACTCAATTACGGTAATTAGATGACTCGATATATATTTGTCACCGGCGGCGTTGTTTCTTCATTAGGTAAGGGGATTACAGCAGCCTCTCTTGCAACACTGCTTGAGTCCCGGGGCTTAAACGTCACCATGCAAAAACTGGATCCCTACATTAATGTGGATCCTGGCACCATGAGCCCTTATCAGCACGGTGAAGTATTTGTTACCGATGATGGCGCTGAAACCGATCTGGATCTTGGCCATTACGAGCGCTTCTTACGAACCAAGTTAAGTCAGGCCAACAGCTGCACCAGTGGACGTATCTATTCTGAGGTGATTCGCAAAGAACGCCGTGGTGAATATAACGGCGCCACGGTTCAGGTGATCCCGCATATTACCGATCAAATTAAACACTGGATTCTAAATGTCGGGAAAGATGTTGACGTCGCCATTGTCGAGGTAGGTGGTACGGTGGGTGATATTGAAAGCCTGCCATTTATGGAAGCCGTGCGCCAGCTGCGTGTTGAGCTGGGTGCGGGGCGCTCACTGTTAATGCACCTCACCCTGGTTCCCTATATCGCTACTGCTGGTGAAAGTAAAACCAAACCAACACAGCATTCTGTGAAAGAGTTGCGTTCCATTGGCTTGCAGCCTGATGTGTTAATTTGTCGCTCCGATCACGAAATCCCTTTAGGTTCCCGCAAAAAAATCGCCTTGTTTACCAATGTAGAGCAACGGGCAGTTATTCAAGCGCTCGATTGCAAAACAATTTATTCGGTGCCAGCAATGTTGACTGCGCAGGGTCTGGATGACTTGGTGGTTGAGAAGCTGGGTCTGGCCTGCGACCCTCTGGATATCGGTGATTGGGAAAGGGTCGTGGATGCTAAATTGAACCCAGAGGGGCAAGTGAGTGTTGCCATGGTGGGTAAATACATTGACCTGGTGGATGCCTATAAGTCACTCAATGAGGCGCTGGATCACGCCGGCATCACTACCCGCACGCAAGTGAATATTTCCTATGTTGATTCTGAGGAAATCGAAGAAAAAGGTGTGGAAATGTTAGCGTCTTTTGACGCGATTTTGGTGCCTGGTGGTTTTGGAACACGTGGTACCGATGGAAAAATAAAAGCGATACAGTATGCGAGGGAGAACGATATCCCATATCTTGGTATTTGCCTGGGTATGCAGCTGGCGGTAATTGAATATGCGCGCAATGTTGCGGGCCTAAGCAAAGCCCATAGTACAGAGTTTGACGTGAATACGTCCGAGCCGGTGGTGGGGCTTATTACCGAGTGGGTGGATGGAAGCGGTCAGACTGAAGTGCGTGACGAAGGCACTGATCTGGGTGGCAGCATGCGCTTGGGTGGCCAGGCTTGTAAGCTTGTTGAGGGTTCGCGTGCGCGGGAGCTTTATGGCAGAGAGCAGATTGTTGAGCGTCACCGCCATCGATATGAAGTGAATAATCAATTTGTGCCAGCTTTGGAGGAGGCAGGCTTGCTCGTCGCGGGGCGATCCCAGGACGGAAGCCTTGTGGAAGTGGTCGAAGTGCCCTCCCATCCTTGGTTTGTGGCCTGTCAGTTTCATCCTGAATTTACCTCGTCACCACGAGATGGCCACCCTCTTTTTACGGGTTATATTAAGGCCGCGATTGCCCATGCAAAGCAAGCGCAGCAGTAGTTTTTCCATTTAACCTTCCCACTTAATCAATGCCAGGCAATACACACGCAATGGAACAAAAAACCATAACAGTTGGCGGTCATGCCATCGCCAACGATAAACCCTTTACCCTTCTGGGTGGCATGAATGTACTGGAATCGCGAGATTTGGCCATGGAGGTGGCTGAAGCTTACGTTACCGTAACGGAAAAGCTCGGCATTCCTTATGTCTTTAAGGCATCTTTTGACAAAGCTAATCGCTCCTCGATACATTCTTTTCGTGGCCCAGGGCTAGACGAAGGTCTAAAGATTCTGGAAGAGGTGAAAGCGACTTTCAAAGTACCCGTAATTACCGATGTGCACGAGCCCTTCCAGTGTGTGCCAGCAGCAGAAGTGGCGGATATTATTCAGCTTCCCGCTTTTCTATCTCGGCAGACGGACCTTGTTCAGGCCATGGCATCAACACAGGCAGTGATCAATATTAAAAAAGCCCAGTTTCTGGCACCACAGGAAATGGGACATATTTTGAAGAAGTTTGAAGAAGCGGGTAATGACAAGCTCATGCTTTGCGAGCGAGGCAGCAGCTTTGGTTATAACAACCTGGTGGTGGATATGCTGGGTTTTCGTGTTATGAAAGACTTTGGTTGCCCTCTTGTTTTTGACGTGACTCATGCACTGCAGCAGCCGGGGGGATTGCCTACCTCTGCCGGAGGGCGGCGTGAGGCGGTCACCGAATTAGCCCGAGCGGGTTTGTCTCAAGCTATTGCCGGATTGTTTCTTGAGGCTCATCCCGACCCCAGTCAGGCAAAATGTGATGGCCCTTGTGCGCTACCCCTGAAAATGCTGGAGCCTTTTTTATCCCAGATGAAGGCAGTGGATGACCTGATAAAGTCTCTGCCAGACCTGGAAACTCGTTAGTAAGGCTTTTTCGCCTTCTTGGAAGTTTTTAGAGAACAGTTTAAAAAAGACGGCCTTCTTGGTCGTCGATTTCATAAGATTAAGTTAACTGGAGTATGATCCCATGACAAAAATTGCCAATATTTATGCGCGTGAAGTTTTGGACTCGCGGGGAAACCCCACCATTGAGGCAGAAGTGACTCTTGAGAGCGGCGTTATCGGTACAGCTTGCGCTCCTTCTGGTGCATCCACGGGTTCACGAGAAGCCTTGGAGATGCGAGATGGTGACAAAGGGCGTTATCTTGGCAAAGGCGTGCTGAATGCCGTGGCTGCAGTGAATAATGATATTCGCAGTGCTCTGGTGGGTATGGATAGCCTCGATCAGCGTGCACTGGATGACAAAATGATTGCGCTTGATGGCACAGAAAACAAAGCCAAACTGGGCGCTAACGCCATTCTTGCCGTTTCTCTGGCCGCCGCGAAGGCCGCCGCTTCTGAGCAAAATGTCCCACTTTTTCAGCATATTGCCTCAATAAATGGCAGCGAAGATAAATACAGCATGCCAGTGCCCATGATGAATATTATTAACGGTGGAGAGCACGCCGATAACAATGTGGATATTCAAGAATTCATGGTGCAGCCTGTAGGCGCTAAAAACTTTAGTGAAGCCCTACGTTGTGGTGCTGAAATATTTCATGCCTTGAAAAAGGAACTTCAGTCCCGTGGTTTGAGTACAGCCGTTGGGGACGAGGGTGGTTTCGCGCCAGACCTGCCTTCGAATGAAGCGGCTTTGGAAATCATCATGGTTGCCATCAAAAATGCCGGTTACACACCCGGCGAAGACGTTACCTTGGCCCTGGACTGCGCCGCTTCTGAATTTTATAAAGGCGGTAAATACGAACTCTCTGGAGAGGATAAGTCGCTTACTTCTGCCGAATTTGTAGACTTCCTTGCCGACTTAAGCGAACGTTATCCCATTGTCTCCATAGAAGATGGTCTTGATGAAAGTGATTGGGATGGTTGGGCGCTGTTAACGGAAAAATTAGGTAAAAAAGTACAATTGGTGGGTGATGACCTTTTTGTTACCAATACCACTATCTTAAAAGAAGGTATTGATAAGAATATCGGCAACTCCATTCTGATTAAATTTAATCAAATTGGTAGCCTTAGCGAAACACTGGATGCTATTAATATGGCCCAGGATGCGGGTTATACCGTAGTGATCTCACATCGTTCTGGTGAAACAGAAGACACGACCATTGCCGACTTGGCAGTCGCCACAGGGGCGGGACAGATAAAAACAGGGTCATTGTGTCGATCAGACCGCGTTGCCAAATACAACCAGCTGCTTAGAATTGAAGATCGCCTGCAAGACAGCGCTCCTTATCGTGGTCGTGCAGAGCTCAAGGTATAAAAGGAACTAATGTAGGTGAATAATCCTAGAAACCTCGGTTGGTTGTGGCAAGAGTTCGCCTAAACGTGTCTACTGTTGGTGTGCAGAGTTTTGTACTCCAACTGCAGTTTCTAGGGTTACAGTATGAAGAGTGCTGTAGCTTTTCTACTGTTAGTTAGCAAGCGTGCCTGACATGCTTATAAAATCTTACTGAGGATGTCTTTGGTGCGGTTCAAAAGGTGGTTTATTTCTATGCCCGTGTTATAGCTGAGCCCAAGTCTTTCGATGGTGTCGTCCACCATGTCCTTCAGGGCCCCTTCCTGTTCTTCGCTTAAACCAAGAAACATCAGCTTTTCTTCAAGCTCTATTTTTAGCCACTGCATGGTTTGGTCAATGCCGCCTTCCATTTTGTTGAACTCGCTGCTGATTTGATTTAGTTGCGAGTGGCTCTGTTGAATTGTCGTTTTTGTTTGTGTGGACTTCTGCTCTTTTAGGGCTTGCTCAGCGTCCAGAATGCGGACTTTATTTTCAGTGGCATTGCATAGTACCTGCAGGTTGTCTTTTAAACGGCCGTGTTGCATTGAGCTGGATTCAGGCATGTTTTTAACCAGTAGAGAAACCTGGTCGAGATTAAAGATAGTACGCTTGCCAAAATTCAGAGCATTGCCGCGCTTGTTAAGTTCAGTGAGGATGCGTTCATCAAAGGAGCCAAGGGGATTGCCGTTTGTAATGACTTGATCCTTTAGTCGAAACTGGTAGCTGCATTTAAGGCCCATTGAGTTGCTGGCGCTGAGCAAGGCATCTCCTAGCTCCTCGTAATGGCTAATGCCATTAATGCTATCCGTATAGCGCATCACGACACCTAATTCGCTGCTGGCTTCCATAGCGTCAAAGGCAGTCTTTTTTGCAAGTTCGGCTTGTTTTTTAGCGAGTTCTTCTCGTTCGTGGAGTGTTTTAAGGCTCTTTAGGCGAGAATGAAATTCGATAAGGTTAAAGGGTTTTGGTAAAAACTCGTCCGCACCGGCTTCAAATCCGTGCAGCTTGCAGTCCGCGCTACAGTCACCAAATAGAATTATATAGGGTGCTTCGTCAGTCTTAGCCACTTCCTTAATCTGGGTGATGGCACTTGATTCTGTATTTGCGGTGCTCTCTACGCAGATAATGATTATGGAGGGTCGCCACTTTTGCGCCAGATCTTTGGTTTCATCCAGGGTGCTTGTGAACACCGTTTCATAATCTTCGGCTAACATGCACTCAAACAGTTCGGTATCCGTTTCATCGGTAGTAAGTAGAGCGATTTTGTTTGGCCAGTTTTGCACTGTATTAAAATACCTTTATGGGCTTGGATTTACGTCTTATCTCTGGCTTAAAAGTATTCAGATTGCGTCATGTGCTCAGTATAGACGGCGATTGTTTATGCGGCGAGTCGAGCGCCTCTTTGTGGGTTTGGTCAGATTTTCTGCACTATTGGGATAGATTGCGTAGAATAAGTGTAGTGAGGTCTTCAGGGTCGGTAGCCAGGTTTCTGCTGCGAAATTTTAGGGTGCAATAATTGGAGCGTATGGTTTGATAAGTAGATTGAATTTTCGCAGTGCGCTGGTGGTTTTTCTTTTGCTAATGATTGCCTATTTTCAATATCGCTTGTGGACAGGAGAGGGTAGTCTTGCAAACCTTTCATCAGTTCAGCAGCAGCTTGATCAGCGTAGTGGTGAAAACGATCTTTTAATTGAACGTAACCAGCTTTTGCTTGAAGAGGTCAAAGCCTTAAAATCCGGTACAGCTGCCATTGAGCAACGCGCACGTGCTGACCTGGGTATGGTGAAGGAAAACGAAACCTTTTATCTGATCGTCAACGATAAACAGAACTCTAAGGACTAGTTTTTGGATAAGCATCAGAAGTATTGGGCAGTATTGCCAGCAGCGGGAGCCGGTCAGCGCATGGGCGGTGCTTTGCCAAAGCAGTATTTATCACTAGGTGGTAAAACAGTGATAGAAAACACGCTGGAGCGTTTAGTGTCTTTTTCCGTGCTGGAAAAATTGGTGGTAGTGGTGGCAGAAAATGATAAGTTCTGGCCCACTATGCCTATTAGCCAACACCAAAAGGTGCAAGCTGCGAGTGGCGGAAAGGAGCGCGTTCATTCTGTTCTGAACGGTTTAAGGCAACTCTGTCAGTGGGCAGACGAGGATGATTGGGTGTTGGTGCATGATGTTGCGCGCCCTTGTGTGCGGCTCAGTGATATATCGTTGCTGATCGAGAAAGTGAAAGAACACCCCGTGGGGGGCTTACTGGCCTACCCGGTACAAGACACCATGAAGCGCAGTGATGATTCATCTGTTATCCAGGAAACGGTTCCACGGGACAAGTTGTGGCATGCGTTGACACCTCAAATGTTCCGCCTTGGGCCTTTGCGAGAAGCATTGGAATTTGTCCTTAAAAATGATGATGTCGTGACAGATGAAGCTGCCGCCATGGAAGCCATGGGGCACTTGCCGCTGCTGGTGCCAGGCAGTCGTGACAATATCAAAATCACCTATCCGGAAGACCTGGCGCTTGCCCAGTATTTTCTCGACCGACAGGCGGCTGCCGTCGACCTCTAGCTTTTACGAAATAATAATCAGGGAGGGAGCTATGCGTATTGGTCATGGCTATGACGTTCATTGTTTTACCGAAGGTGACTCGGTGATTCTCGGCGGGGTGAGTATTCCATATGGGAAGAGTTTTTTGGCCCATTCAGATGGTGATGTGCTGATTCATGCGCTTTGCGACGCCCTGCTCGGTGCCGCTGCGCTGGGGGATATCGGTAAACATTTCCCCGATACAGATAATCAATACAAAAATGCTGATAGTCGGATTTTATTACGACATGTACTTATGCTGCTGAACAAAGAGGGCTTTCAACTTGGCAATGCCGATATGACCATTGTGGCGCAGGCTCCAAAAATGGCCCCGCATATTGTTGAAATGAAAAAAAACATTGCCGCAGATCTTCAGGTCAGTGCATCTCAAATTAACGTCAAAGCCACTACCACAGAGCGACTTGGTTTTGTTGGGCGTGAAGAAGGCGTGGCAGCCCACGCTGTGGTTCTGATTGAAACTATTCCGGAGTCTTAATTGTTATTAGAACGTTTTCAGCAGGGCTTTGAATCTGCTTTCGGTACTCCAGAAATGAGCGGTTCGATTCGCAGTGAAGCCGCGCACTTTCAAGTAGAAGAAGAGCTTGGTTTTGAGCCTTGTGGCGAGGGGGAGCACTGCTTTATTTTGATTCAAAAGACCGGTGAAAATACTGAAGCTGTTGCACGAAAGCTGGCGCGTTTTGCTGGTGTGCCTGCCAAGCTGGTGAGCTACTCCGGTTTGAAGGATCGCAATGCGGTCACCACGCAATGGTTTGGTGTGCATCTCCCCAAACGAGATAGCTTCGATTGGGCGGAAATCAATGAACCAGGTCTTGAGGTGTTGGAACAAACCTGGCACCGGAAAAAATTACGTAGGGGCGTACATCAAGTCAATCGTTTTCAGATTACCGTTACAAACCTTGTCGGTCGGTGTGATGAAATAACGCATCGGCTTGAAAAAATGAAGGCATCAGGTGTTCCCAATTATTTTGGTGAGCAGCGTTTTGGTTTCGATGGACAGAATCTGGTTCATGCGGAAGAGTTATTGTTGAAGGGTAAAACCATTAAAAAACGCCACTTGAGAAGCATCTACTTGTCTTCTGCGCGCTCTTTGTTGTTTAACAGCGTATTGTCTGCGAGAGTTTCGAAAGGCAGCTGGAACCAGGCATTGCAGGGTGATCTGATGATACTGGAAGGCACGGAAAGCTTTTTTCCCTGTGATATGGAAGATGAAAGCATTAAACCCCGTTTGGACGCATTAAGCCTTCATCCCTCTGGGCCGCTATGGGGAAAAGGCGGAGCACTTCCCGGTTCGGAAGTGCTTGCTATCGAGAAGAAAGTATTGGAAGATTTTCAGCCAATTTGCCAAGCACTGGAAAAAAATGACCTTTCTATGCAGCGGCGAAGCTTGCGATTGGCGGTGAATGACCTACATTGGGAATTCAGTGGTCAGGATAACGACGCGCTTACCCTGCGTTTTAGTTTGCGCCGTGGTGGTTTTGCAACGGCAGTGTTAAAAGAGCTCGTCAATTTATCTTAGTTGTTCGTCAATAATGACCGTTTCTAATAATAAGGTGAACCGTGGAAATATTGCTCAGTAATGATGATGGTGTTAGCTCGCCGGGCTTGCAGGCCCACGCGGATATATTGGCCGAAATTGGTAATATACATGTGGTGGCGCCGGATGCGAACTGCAGTGGTTTTAGTCACGCGTTAACCCTGGAGAAACCACTACGCCCCATAACTCTCAATAACGGCTTTGTCGCGTTGAATGGCACGCCTGCAGATTGCGTGCATATCGCACTGAACGGCTTGTTGGGTTTTACCCCAGATCTCGTGGTTTCTGGCATTAATATCGGTGCGAACCTGGGCGATGATGTGCTTTATTCCGGTACCGTTGCTGCAGCAATGGAGGGGCGATTTTTAGCCACGCCTTCCCTCGCGGTTTCCATGGTCGATAAACAGGCGGAAGACTTTCAGTCAGCGGCAAAGATAACGCGCTTATTAGTCGAAGCTTTGCCGACTTTTAAATTACCCTCTCACACTGTTTTGAATGTTAATATCCCGCCTGTTGCTCCAGAGAAAATAAAAGGCATTGCTGTTACACGACTGGGGCATCGAGGCCCAGCGAAAGATGTGGTGAAAATAGAGGACCCCCGAGGGCAAACCCATTACTGGATTGGCGCAGCCGGCGAAGAGCTGGATGCGGGGCCGGGTACTGATTTTCATGCGATCAGAGAAGGTTATATTTCTATAACCCCCTTGAAGGCAGATATGTCCTATTACGAAGAGTTTGATAAGCTCGCCGACTGGGTGGCAGGCATCAATCAGATAGACAGTGACCTGAACTAACGGAGTAGCAATCTTGGAAGCTGTAAGCAGGAAAGTTGCAGGAATCGGCATGACATCAGGTCGTGCCAGAGAGCGTTTGATCAAGAGGTTGGTAGAGAGTGGCATTAAAGATCAACAAGTCTTGGATGCCATACGGCATACGCCGCGTCACCTTTTTGTGGACGAAGCGCTTGCACACCGCGTTTACGAGGATGTTTCCTTACCCATCGGTTTTAACCAAACTATTTCGCAGCCCTATATGGTTGCAAGAATGACAGAGCTGCTACTTGCTGGCGGCCCGCTGCAGAATGTACTTGAGGTGGGCACTGGCTCGGGTTATCAAACCAGCGTGTTGGCTCGTCTGGTTGCAAAGGTGTATAGCGTTGAGAGAATCAAGCCTCTGCAGCATCGTGCCCGCAAGCTCTTGCTGCAGTTAAAGCAGTCCAATATCACTTTTAAACACAGCGATGGGGCAATGGGTTGGCCTTCCAAAGCGCCTTACGATGGCATATTGGTGGCGGCGGCACCGGCGGAAATCCCGGCTGATTTGGTTGAGCAGTTAAAAGTCGGTGGAAGGATGCTTATTCCAGTGGGTGACTCGGGTCAGCAGTTTTTACACCTTGTTGTGCGAACCGAAAGCGGTTTTGACGACCAAGTCGTTGAGCCAGTACGCTTTGTGCCGCTTGTATCGGGGGGGGTGCAATGAGAAAAAACCTTAAGTCGATGTTGTTGCTTTATTCCAAAGGATTAGCCATGGGAGCTGCCGATGTGGTTCCCGGTGTTTCGGGAGGCACCATCGCTTTTATAACGGGAATTTACGGACAGCTATTGGAATCCATCAGCGCCTTTACTTCCAAAGACACCTATAAACACCTGTTCACGGGAGAGTTTGTTGCATTTTGGCAGAGGGTGAATGGTTCCTTTGTTGTGGTTTTAATGGCGGGTATTGCGACCAGTATTGTTTCCTTTGCACGTATTATTTCTTACCTGCTCGAAGAGCACCCCGAGATGATCTGGTCATTTTTTTTTGGACTGGTGCTGGTGTCCTGTTTTTTTGTGGGAAGGGAGGTGTCTCGCTGGGACTGGCAGGCCATTGTGAGTTTGATTGTTGGCGCGATCGCTGCTTATTTCGTTACGGAAATGGCGCCCACTTTGCTTGAGCCGACGCATGCTATGGTATTTTTTTCTGGCGCTATCGCTATTTGCGCGATGATTCTGCCTGGTATCTCGGGTAGTTTTATATTGTTAACGATGGGGATGTATAGCCATATTATTGGGGCGATTAAAGATTTTGATCTCCTTGTTATTGCAATATTTTCCGCTGGAAACGGCTTGGGTATCCTTGTCTTTTCCCGCTTTCTTAATTGGCTACTGCATAGTCATGGAAAAATCACCCTGGCCTTTTTAACGGGGTTGCTGGTGGGCTCTCTTAATAAGGTATGGCCCTGGAAGCAAACCCTTTCGTATCGGACGAACAGTCACGGTCAGGAAGTGCCTTTTCTTCAGGATAACGTTTGGCCGGGCAGCTACCAGGCCCTAAGTGGTTCAGAAGCGCATCTCGGTGCGGGCTTGGGCTTGATGGCTCTGGGTGTGCTGATGGTCTTGCTGCTTTCTATGCTAGGGTCCAGGTATAGATCTACCCATCCCGAATAGTCTCGTTCTACTATTTATTTCTGCTCAAAGTTAATACGGAAATGTACTAAAACTCATATTCTTTTAATACGCGAAAAGTTTTAATGTTTTTTTTTACATATTTTTTAGACATTTGGGTATTCTTTGCTATAAGTTAAACCTGTGCTCTGGAGAAGCGCGTGGTGAGTTGTGGGGGCCTCTGGTCGCAATAATGGTTCCAATGCATGTTAGCAGTAAGGTTGGAAGCGCCGGGTGCGTGCTTTTATGCTGCGTGAGTCTTTTTCTCACTGCATGCGCGGCCCCTGGTTATGTGCCGGTTTATAGCGCCAGTTACGACATTAAACCTTCACAATCGTCGTATAAAGTCCGAAAGGAAGATACGCTTTTTTCCATAGCATGGCGTTATCAGCTTGATTACCAAGAGCTGGCCAGAATAAACGGGGTTGCAAAACCCTTCAGGATTTACCCTGGCCAAGTATTGTTGTTACATTCTGATAACGTAAAAGCGTTTGACGAAACAAAACATAACAATAAAAACACAGCGAAAAACAATAAAAGTAAATACGATAAACCCAAGTCAAATAAGCAATACGTCAATCTGGGTTCATTGGGTTACGGCTCAGAAAAGACCCATGTCAAAGTAATACGTAATTGGGTGTGGCCTGCCTCTGGCAAGGTTGTTCCGAAATATGCTTCTGGCAAAAAGGTAAGGCGAAAAGGCTTGGATGTTTTGGGAAATTATGGTGATCCAGTACGTGCTGCTGCAAACGGTAAGATTGTATACAGTGGAGGCGGATTGCTTGGCTACGGCAACTTGATAATAATTGAGCATAACGAAGAGTATCTCAGTGCATATGCCCATAATAGTAAGCTGCTTTCAAAGGAGAGTGATTACGTTAAGGCAGGCCAGAAGATAGCCGAAGTCGGGTCGAGTGGAACCCGTCGCTCAAAGTTGTACTTTGAAATACGACGCAAGGGTGTTCCTGTTGACCCCGTAAGGTATTTACCAAAGAGATAGAAGGAAGACGAAAGCTTATTTCGTTACCATCTCTTTTAAGTTTAGAGTATTTAGAACTTTTGATTGTTTATAACGCTGGAAAATAGCCAATACTTAGGAAGGTCTATTATGCAAAATGAAATGGAATCTCAGAAAAGTTCAGGAGTAGAGTTGGTCGCATCAGGTCTTGGGGTTGAAGTTAAAGACGATAAGCCAGTCAAGTTAGACAGCAATGAAGGTGAGCCTTCTCTTGAAGTGGTGGGTGTGCTTGGAAATAAAGCAAAGAAAATAGAAAGCCTGGATGATGCCTCCAAAACTGAAGCTAAAAAACCTAGGGGTAGAGGCCGTGCCACAGGTGTAGATGCCCTCGAAATCCAAAAATCTTTGGATGCAACCCAGTTATATCTCAACGAAATTGGTTTTTCCCCGCTATTATCCGCCGAAGAAGAGGTTTATTTTGCTCGTCGCGCATTAAAAGGTGATGAAGCTGCTCGCAAGCGCATGATTGAAAGTAACCTGCGCTTGGTTGTGAAAATTGCACGACGCTATGTTAATCGCGGCTTGTCGCTGCTTGATTTGATTGAAGAAGGTAACCTGGGTTTGATTCGAGCAGTTGAAAAGTTCGACCCTGAACGTGGTTTTCGTTTTTCAACATACGCCACGTGGTGGATACGACAAACTATCGAGCGGGCGATTATGAATCAAACTCGCACCATTCGTTTGCCCATCCATGTTGTAAAAGAATTGAATGTTTATCTGCGCGCTGCTCGTGAATTAACGCAGAAGCTAGATCATGAGCCTACCGCCGAAGAAATAGCAGACTTGCTCGATAGACCGGTTGAAGATGTCAAGAAAATGCTCGGTTTGAATGAGCGTGTGGCATCGGTTGATACGCCTGTTGGCCCTGATTCAGACAAGTCGCTGCTGGATACGATTGCGGATACGAAAGCGGCTGACCCAGAAAGAGCTTTGCAAGAAGACGACCTGAAAAATAACCTTGATTACTGGGTCTCTCAGCTTCCCACTAAGCAGCGTGAAGTGCTTGCGCGACGCTTTGGTCTTTGGGGTTATGAAACAAGTACTCTGGAAGAAGTGGGGCGTGAAATCGGTTTAACCCGAGAGCGTGTTCGTCAAATTCAGGTTGAGGCTTTAAAGCGTCTTCGAGATATCCTTGAGCAAAACGGCTTATCTAGCGAGTCGTTGTTTAGTCATTAATGCTTAACTATTTTTTGACTCTTAAGTGAGGCAAAGCAGCCCCTATTCAGCTTTTAATCGAAGGTGGCTTGCTTTGTCTATGAACTGAGTTATACCAGCTTATCCTTCCTGTTATATCTTTCTTAAGCCTAGAAACCGCAGTTGGCCGTCCCAAACTGGAGGTTTACACTTCTATAGTAAGTTATTTTGAAAGTAGAGCTTTCACCTGTTAGGTGAGTCCGCCTCCTCAAGCGAGTCCAGCTGCGGTTTTTAGGTTAAATCGTAATGTGACACCTCTCAAATCCCCTTCTGGCAGATTGCCGAGCCCCATAGTCTGCTAGGCTTCCCCTTCGGTGTTTTTTCGTCATTCTTCCCAAGAGGAATACTCTTGCCGCCGCGTGAGATATATCTTACACGAGCGTAGGATTTTACTGTTGATTGCTGTGGACATGCGTCCTTTTTTGGGAGAGAAGTATTATAAACATTTGAAAAATAAGAGTTTATTATGTATTCCTGTGTCGCCCTCTACACTTCTTATACACCTGGGTGCTTGAGCAAATCCAGATGTTTGCTAAAGTTACCGCACATGACAGCGACGTCATATGGCCAGGAGGCCGCGCTACAGAGTCAGCCAGGATGGCTGTACCTCAAAGGAGTGAAGGCAGGAAGCCTAATCGCTTAAGGAAAAGCGAAGGATTTACTGATAAAGCTAGAGCGTTAATGGCTGAGCTTTGCAATAGGATGTTGCTTGCATAATGCTATAAATGTTCTAACTTTATTAGTAAGCCTTGTTGGAAAATAGGGATATTGGTGGGATCTTTTTCTTGGGCTGGATTTCTGGAAAGGATTAGCAGGATGCTAATGATTTCAATCAGGGTGTCTGCAGGAAGCAGATAAAGGAATTAACCACGGACAGGTTAGTAAAGGGATTTAGCGCAAACCATGGACTGGTTGCAAAGGATGCTCTAGGGATAGCTTAGCAAGGAGAGTAGCTTAAGGATTAAGCTAAAGGGAATGCAAGGACGATAGTTAGATCAAGGATGTCAAAGAGTCAGGCTTAAAAAAGGCTCCAGTCGAAAGGCTGGAGCCTTTTTTATTTGTGGCTACGGAAGGTCGCAATAATCTAAAAATTGGGCTGATTTTTTGGCCGCGCCAGGGCGGCCAAAGCCTGTCAGAGATACCCTAGCGTTTTAGATATTCAATTTTTCCTTCCACGCCATCCCACTCTTCTGCATCGGGTAAGCTGCCGGTATTTTCGGTGATATTGGGCCAGGTTTCCGCCAGCTCTGCATTGAGTTGTAGGAATTGTTGTTGATCGTCGGGAAGTTCGTCCTCTGAGAAAATGGCATTTGCCGGGCACTCTGGCTCACAGAGCGCGCAGTCAATACATTCGTCAGGGTGAATAACCAGAAAGTTAGGGCCCTCGTAAAAGCAGTCTACAGGGCAGACCTCAACACAGTCGACATATTTACAGTTAATACAGTTTTCAGCTACCACAAAGGTCATGGTGTTCTCCATTAAATGGGCTTTCTGCCACGTTTTAGGGGGTGCAGGGCTTCAGGTCTTTGGGAGCGACCATTAAACCTAAAAGCCGCAGTTGGGTCACGAAAGTATACACAGGCTCTTGACGCGCCTAGAAAATTTTAAAAAGTTCTCATCACCAATAAGGTGACCATGAATTTTTAAAATTCCCTATGTACGTCAATATCTCGCCTAAGAGCGCCTACTGTCGGTGCACATCTTTTTCGCGCCCAACTGCGGTTTTTAGGTTAATCAATTATAAAAGGCCGACTAGTCTAAATTGTTTGCCCCTTTGAGGCAATTTTCAGTCCTACCTTCTACCGGTATCAATTTGTTATAAGGTTAGATGCTAGTCATTTAGCGCCCATCTTGTTAAGCATCTTCGAGTTCTTTCAGGCGATATAGTGCAGCAAGGGCTTGGCGCGGCGACATATCGTCGGGGTTTAGTTCCTCCAGTGCTTCGAGAGCTGGGCTGGGCTCGGGTTGGGTGAAAAATAAATCAGCTTGTACTGGGCTGTTTGCGGCGTTACTGATTTGACTGAGTTCCTGGTCTTCGAGCTGGGCCAGTTTTTGTTTTGCTTCTCGAATAACTTTTGTAGGAATGCCCGCTAACTTTGCCACCTGAAGGCCGTAGCTTTGACTGGCTGGCCCATCTTCTACTTTGTGAAGGAAGACAATATCGTCGCCGTATTCGGACGCGTTGAGGTGTACGTTAGCAATATTGGAAAGGGATTCGGGCAGTACGGTGAGTTCAAAGTAGTGGGTTGCAAACAGGGAAAAGGCATTGAGTTTTTCGGCCAAATAGCTGGCGGCAGCCCAGGCGAGGGAGAGACCATCAAAGGTGCTGGTGCCTCGACCGATTTCATCCAGCAAAACCAGGCTGTTTGGCGTGGCATTGTTGAGAATATTGGCGGTTTCTGTCATTTCCACCATAAAAGTGGATCGTCCTGCTGCCAGGTCGTCGGAGGAACCGATGCGAGTAAAAATACGGTCTATAGGGCCGATCTCGACGGAGGTGGCGGGCACAAAACTGCCAATATGAGCAAGTAGGGTGATAAGTGCTATTTGGCGCATATAGGTGGATTTCCCGCCCATATTTGGCCCAGTAATAATCAGCATGCGGCGTTCATTGTTTAGTTCTAGGTCGTTAGGAACGAAGCGGTTTTCAAGCACCTGCTCGACCACAAGATGACGCCCGTCTTTGATGTGGATACCCGGCTCGTCACTGAGCTTTGGCCGACACAGGTTGAGAGTGTCGGCGCGTTCAGCAAGGTTACATAGTAGATCGAGCTTGCTTAAGGCATCACTGCTGTTTTGCAGGTCGATAAGTTGTTCCGCAAGGGTTTCTAGAATTTCTGCGTAAAGTGCTTTTTCTCTTGCCAGTGCTCGGCTGTTTGCACTGAGAGCCTTGTCTTCGAAGGTTTTGAGTTCGGGGGTGATGAAGCGCTCAGCATTTTTTAGGGTTTGTCGGCGCACGTATTCGGCAGGAATATTTTCGGATTGCAAGCGACTGATTTCAATGTAGTAACCGTGCACACGGTTGTAACCCACTTTTAAAGTATGGCAGCCGGTTCTTTCGCGCTCACGTGCTTCGAGCTCAAGAAGGAATTTTCCCGAATTCTCTTTCAGGTCAAGTAGCTCATCCAGCGCTGCATCAAAACCGTGTTTGATAAAACCACCATCACGAATGGTAGCGGGGGGATTGTCGGTAATTGCATTGTCGAGCAGTTTGAGTAAGTCGGGAAATTCCTGAATGGTGTTATGAATGTTCGCCAGTTGAGGGTTGTTCTTTTCAAGCAAGGATTGGCGTAAGCCTGGCACAACTGTGAAGGCCTCGCGCAGGCGAACTAAGTCCCTGGGTCGGCTTGAGCGTAGAGCGATACGGGCAATAATACGCTCCATATCGCCAATGTTTTTCAGGGGTTCCTGAAGGTTTTCATAGTGGTAGTTTTCAAGTAGCTCGCTGATGGCATCCTGGCGCTGCTTTAGTTCTGCCTGATTGGTGATGGGCTGACCCAGCCATCGCTTTAGCATGCGGCTGCCCATCGGTGTTTGGGTGCGATCCAGAACCCACGCCAGGCTGTGTTCTGCTTCACCCCTGAGGTTGTGGGTGATTTCGAGGTTGCGGCGGGTTGCGGGATCCAGCGTGATGTAACTGTCCGGGTTGTCTACGCGCAGGCTTTGAATATGGGGCAGCGCTGATTTCTGCGTTTCTCGCACATAGTGAAGTAAACCGCCACAAGCGGTGAGCCCGGCATTGAGCATATCTGCGCCATAACCGGCCAAATCTTTAGTGCCTAGTTGTTGGGTAAGCAAGCGCTCCGCAAGCTCAATATCGAACTCCCATTCTGGCCTTTTTCTTAAGCCTTTGTGATGGCCTAGATGGGATTCGAGCCATGAATCTTCTTTGATGAGTAGTTCGGCGGGTTTAACGCGCTCCACTTCGCTGAGCAGGGTTTCAAGCAGAGGGGTTTCCAGGGTGGAGAATCGGCCGCTGCCCAGGTCAAGATATGCCAGGCCAAAAAGTTCGGAGTTTGTTGTCGTATCGCCAATATGTGTGACGGCGCAAAGTAAATTATCGCTGCGTTCGTCGAGCAATGCTTCGTCCGTTACGGTTCCGGGTGTGACGATGCGCATTACTTTACGCTCAACGGGGCCTTTTGATGTGGCGGGGTCGCCCACCTGCTCGCAAATAGCGACGGACTCGCCTCTTTTAACGAGTTTTGCCAGATATCCTTCTGCTGCATGGAATGGTACGCCGGCCATGGGGATAGGCTCTCCCGCACTTTTTCCGCGTGAGGTGAGGGTGATATCCAGTAGTTTAGAGGCGCGCTTGGCATCCTCAAAAAACAGCTCATAAAAATCGCCCATGCGATAAAACAGAAAAGCCTCCGGATAGCCCGATTTGAGCTCCAGATACTGCGCCATCATTGGCGTCACGGCTGATTTGGCAGACGTCACGATTTACCCCCCGGTTTACTGGTCAGAACCTTACAAAGCACAAGGCCTCGACGAAAGGCCAAACCTTGATCGGTTGAGCCTTT
>DFBZ01000062.1 GCA_002366835.1 Gammaproteobacteria bacterium UBA3067 | reverse complement strand
TCAAGATCAAGCAAAAATTGAACCCAAACAAACTGTAGGTAATTTGCCTGTGGAGGAAGTCCTTATTTCGATAGAAGACAGTGGTACAGAAACCATCGTCAGCCAGGAGGCTATTCCTGCAACAACTGAGCCCTTGGGAAATTCCACCGAAAAAAAACCGTGGGGAATTCGCCTAGACGATGGAGGTTTATTATTTACCAATGAAATTAAGCCAGCCTCAAACGGCACCCGTGCGCAGTAGCTAATACCTATGGAAATCTGGACAGCATCAAATCAAAAGGGCGGAGTGGGAAAAACCACCACAGTCGTCTCATTGGCAGGCGTGCTCGCGCAGGCTGGGAAGCGCGTGTTAATGGTTGATATGGACCCTCATGGTTCGCTGAGCTGTTATTTTGGTTTGGACCCTGATGACGAGCTCCCTTCCGTTTATGATTTATTCGAACGTTTTAGTTTAAAGCAGCCCCTTGCCCCAAAAAATCTGGTGCATCAGTCAGGGTTCGAGAACCTACACTTGCTTCCTTCTACCACGGCACTGGTGACCCTAGAGAAAAGAATGGGTCTTAAAGGTGGGATGGGGCGGGTTCTGAAAATGGCAATGAATGAACTGCGAGATGACTACGATTATGTACTGGTAGATACGCCGCCGCTGCTGGGCGTATTATTGATAAACGCATTAGCGGCTAGCGATAAGTTATTGATACCGGTGCAAACAGAATTTCTCGCCATGAAGGGGCTAGAGCGCATGATGAATACCTTACGCATGCTTACCCAGTCATTAGGGCAGGGCGTCGATTATACGGTTATCCCCACCATGTACGATCGGCGAACCCATGCTTCAACAGAAAGTTTACGTTTGCTACGCCAGCAATATCACGGAAGTATTTGGCCGGCAATGATCCCCATAGATACCAAATTTCGGGATGCCAGCAAAGCGGGGGTTCCGCCCCCACAGTTTCTGTCGAGTTCGCGCGGTGTCAGGGCTTATCGATCCCTGGTGAAGTACCTGGTTACTCACTCTGCCGAAACGAGTCAGCAGGCTGTGTAACGATGGCCATCGATAAAAAAAACCGGCGATCAAGCAATGCAGATAAAGGGCACAAACACGGTGTACTCGCCGGTTATTTTGATGATTTATTAAAATCCCCCGATGAACAAGATGTGCCCCTCGTTGGAAGTAACGACCCAGAGTTCGAGGATAAGCCGAGCGCTACGGTTAGCAAGGCTAAAGACGCCTCTACCCCCGAGAAAAATGCTTCCAGCGTTGTTTTAAAAGCATCTCCTATTGCTGCAGCGCAGGGCGAGAGTGTTAACGAACCTCTTCCTGCGCAAAGCGACACTCCTGAAGATAATTCCCCAACTCTGCCAGAAGAAAAAACAGCAGCAGCGCCTGCTAGCCTTGAGGTGCCTACAGTAAAGACAAGCTGGGAATCTGACAATTTTGATGCCTTGTTGGTTAAGTTGGATCATGCCTCCCTGGCAATCCCTCTTCTTCTTATTGGGAGCGTGTACAAGGCCGAACAAAACCTCGTTAGCATTGTCAATCAGCCCCCGTGGTTTCTTGGTATTTATCCCCAAAATGGCCAAAATATTAAAGTTCTGGATACGCAATACCTTGTCACCAATCAACCATTAGGTATGGGTCATGATGCTCCGCCAAAGTTTATTTTGACTATTCCGAACAGCCCCTATGGTTTAGCGTGTTGTGGCGTTGAAAAAGTAATAAAGCTAAACAGAGCGGATATTCGCTGGCGGCCAGAAAACAGAAATAAACAATGGTATCGAGGCATCGTGACTGAATACATGTGTACCTTACTTGACGTGCAACTGTTATTAGAGGAATGGCTTGCGTAGCGCTTACTATGCAGGCGAATCTGTAGAAGAGACGATGTTTCAGAAGAGTCTTTGTTGACGAATTGATAAACAACTTTACGTTCGCCCTCGATAAAAGCAGCTACGCTTAATTTATAACATGACAACATCCCTAAGCCATTATCGAAAGATCAGCTGGATATAGGTATTACCAAGCAAGCTTGTTGGCCTTGTTTTTCAACGTCCAGTTTCTTTCTGAAAAGTGCAACTGTGTGAAGGATCTAAATGGAAAAATATATTAGGAGACTGCTGTGAACGCAAAATCAACAGCACAACAAACCGTAGACGACCCAGTTTTACAATGGGTTACTTTCAAGCTAGATAATGAGACCTACGGTATTAATGTAATGCAGGTGCAAGAAGTATTGCGTCATTCAGAAATTGCCCCCGTGCCGGGTGCGCCCGACTATGTAATGGGGATTATTAATCTGCGCGGTAATGTCGTTACCGTTATCGATACCCGGCAGCGTTTTGGCTTAGAACCTGATGAGGTGAGTGACCAAACCCGCATCGTCATTATTGAGGCAGAAGACCAGGTAATTGGCATTCTGGTAGACAGTGTTTCTGAGGTGGTTTACCTCCGGCAGTCAGAAATTGAGAGCACCCCGAATATCGGCAACGAAGACAGTGGCCGTTTTATTCAAGGTGTTTGTAATAAGAATGACGAACTTCTTATTCTGGTTGAGTTGGATAAACTGCTCACTGAAAATGAATGGTCAGACGTGTCAGGCTTCTAAATTGGTGTAGCCATTCTCACAATGGGGCACAGTTTCTTGCTGCTGCCCTTCTGTTTATATAACGCTGATCTATTGCGTTATATTTCAAACATTCCCTTTTGCTTGCAATAGGTGCAACATATTTTGACCTGAGACTCGGGTCTTCAAAGCTGCTTACTTTTTCAAATAACTTATAGTCATTTCCGTTGGCCCTTGTACACTCGGCTTTGGCTTCCTGTGTTGCTCTCGGCCTCTGTTCCCGACTCGGCTCTACCGGTTCCGTCCATGGAACCGTACCCCCTCCATCCATGGAGTCGTATGAGTTTCCGCGCGGGCTAATCGTTAAACCGTAGTACGTTTCTGGTATGCGGGTTTTTACCTGTTTTTTCTTTTCTAGCAGTGTTGTCCATGGGCATATAATAAATCGCAGTAATTCTCGTTATAAATAAATGGCGATGGAATACTGGCATCAAAATCCACAGTGTGCTGCTTTGGCATCTGCTTGATTATGGGGTTCTGCTCCATGCCTTTTTGCCAAGTGCTCATACAGCTCTGCCGTTATAAGTTGGGTTGTGGTTTACTCGCAGCGGCGAAGGCTTCCGGGCGATACCCCGAACACACGTTTGAATGCACGGCAAAATGCGGCTTCAGATTGATACCCGAGGCGGTCGGCAAGAACCGAGAGAGGGTCCGTTGTTTCCTGAAGTTGTAAGCGAGCGAGTTGCATGCGCCACTGGGTAAGGTAGTGCATGGCTGGCTCGCCTACCAGTTTGGTGAACCGCGCCGAGAATCCTGAGCGTGACATGCCAACTTCTTTCGCCAGTGAGGCCACGCTCCAGTGTTTTTCCGGTTCGCGGTGGATTGCAGCGATTGCGCTGCCAATCTGATCGTCGCGCAGGGCAGTAAGCCAACCCAGGTTTTCATCGGATGCCGAGTCAATCCATGAGCGGATTGCCTGAATAATGAGAATGTCGGCTAAATGAGTGATGACGGTTTCTCCACCCGGTCGTGCTTCTCTGGCTTCACGAGCAATAAAACGAAGCGTGCTCTGCAACCAGCTATCTTCATCTTCGGCCCAGCTATTGACCTGTAATACTTTGGGTAGCAATTTTATAAGCTGCTGGCCCGCCACGTGATCGAAGCGTACGACACAACAGGTAAGTTGTGTTAACTCTCCCGTACCGCCATAACGCATGATTTCATAAACATCGCTCACCTTTTCGACGGGAATATCGAACAGCGGCACGGCCTCTGCCTGTGGACTGCTGCGCAGGCAGTGACCGTTGCCGTGGGGGACAAGTGCCAAGCTGCCTTGCTGCAACAGGCGAGGTTCTTCACCTTCAAGCTCCAACCAGCAGTGACCCGCAGTGACGATATGAAACATCATGCAGTCATCGAATGCGGGCAGGTCTATACCCCAGGGCGCACTTAGCTCGGACCGGCAATAAAGCGTACCAGTGAGCCGGAGCAGGTGCAGAGTGTCACCGAGGGGGTCGGTGGAATTAGCGATATGAGCGTTGGTACGTAGCATGGACTAAATGTTGCCACAGTTTTTTACTATTTGTCTAGTTAGTTTGGACGATTGATCAATATATGTAGAGGAATCGTGATTGTTGATCTGTATTACATCACCCATAGTGATACCTGTGGTGAGCGTGTTGCTTACCCACAAACCCCACAGGAGATTAACACCATGAAAAATGCACCCATTCTCATTATCGGTAAAAACGGTAAAACAGGTTCGCGTGTAGACCAGCGTCTACACGCCCTGGGTTACGATACACGTGCTGTTTCCCGGTCAAGCACTCCATCATTTGATTGGGAGAACCCTTCGACATGGGCTTCAGCCATAAAGGGCGCACGCAGTGCCTATGTCACCTATCAGCCTGATCTTGCTGTACCCAATGCAGAAGCAACAATGAAAGAGTTTGTGAGAGTGGCCTGTGAAAACGGCTTAGAGCACATCGTTCTCCTTTCAGGTCGAGGTGAAGAAGGTGCGCAACGGGCGGAGGAAGTCGTTCAGGACAGCGGTATTGCATGGAATGTAGTCAGGTGCAGCTGGTTTTATCAAAATTTCAGTGAAAGTTTTATGTTGGAGGGAATATTGGCCGGTGAACTCGTCTTGCCTGTAGCCGATACCCTTGAGCCCTTTGTCGATGCGGATGACATCGCCGATGTCGTGGTGGCCACCTTAACCGAGCCGGGTCTTCAGAATAAAGTGTACGAACTCACTGGCCCACGCGCCTTAACCTTTGCGCAATGTGTCAGCGAGATTTCTGCGGCACTTGAGCGGCCTGTGAAATTTTCCCCTGTTCCAGTGGATGACTATATCGACGTTTTACGCCAGCAGGGCGCCCCCGAAGATTTACAATGGTTGTTACGCGAATTGTTCACGGTGGTACTTGATGGTAGAAACAGCCATGTTGTGCCGGGGATTGAAGAAGTGCTTGGTCGGCCGGCCACAGACTTCAAAAATTATGTTCAGAAGGTGATTGCATCGGGTGTTTGGAATGCTGTTACGCGTTAAAGCGCCCCTATAAAAGTTTATTTAAATTGCGGAGATGAATGTAATGACGGCACAGATATCAGATATTCAAACAACCATTCAAGCCCTTTCAGAAAATTTAGAGTCGGCTCTTGAGAGTGGTAATGCTGCTAAAATGGCGGAGTTTTATACAGAAAATGGAATGCTCTTGCCTGCAGGCTCTGGTTTTGTAAAAGGTAGAAAAGCAATTAAGGAATATTGGCAGACAGCCATTGATATGGGTATAAAGAACCTAAAACTCGACATCATAGAAGTTGAGAAACACGATGATACGGCCATAGAGATGAGCAAATTCACGCTCACCAGTGCGGGTAATCAAGTTATAGATAGTGGTAAGGGAATCGTTATCTGGAAAAATAAGGATGGTGCCTGGAAATTACATCGTGATATTTGGAATAGCAGTATAGTGCAGGAAGTTTGAGCGCAGTATTTATTCTAGCGATCATTACTCGGCTTTAAGGCCGGCTGCTATATATTGGTTTTCTTACGCTTGTTTTTGGGGTGATGATTTTACTAGGGGGAAATGTACTGAGGAGGGGGGCGTGGGTCGTCTACTTTACGGTACATCGATCTAGGCGATAGGAATGCAGCTCAAATCTAAACTGACAGTTAGCCACTAAAAATGGCTAACTGTCAGTTTAGATTTGAGCTGCAGCATAACAGTGCTTCGATTTACTGTGATGAAACCAGGCTCTTCAGGTGGTTGTAACGCACAATAAGATATGCACCGGCTACAGGGTTGCCGAATGTGAACAGCAATGCGATCCAGATAAGTGCTGTAGTGGTGTTGCTTTCAACCAGGAAAATAACAATCGCTAAAACCAGTATCCCCAGAACCATCTCTATAGAAAATGCGAGAGCAAAGGGGTTGTCTGCAATAGCAATGATGGAGTCTATTGGGGTCTCGCTTGCAATGGCCATAGCTAACAAAACAGTTACCGCGACGGAAAATAGTCCAACAACGCCCTTAAAAATAATATCCACAGTTAAAGTCCTCAGTTTTGATTTTTATAATGAGCGGCAATTATAGCGGCGACATGAGCAAGAGATCCAGACAAATGTCAAAACCCACCGGATGTAGCTGCGCCAACATGTTGGCTTTACACATTACCCCAGTCGATATTTAATTATTTCGAGTGGAGCCAAATCGAT
Organism: Gammaproteobacteria bacterium UBA3067; assembly: GCA_002366835.1. Classification (GTDB taxonomy): domain Bacteria; phylum Pseudomonadota; class Gammaproteobacteria; order Pseudomonadales; family UBA3067; genus UBA3067. The sequence continues at coordinate 21 of DFBZ01000062.1, read as the reverse complement.
GAATCAGTTTGTGAGCCCTCC
>DFBZ01000081.1 GCA_002366835.1 Gammaproteobacteria bacterium UBA3067 | reverse complement strand
ACAACCTTCCTTTTATCGAACCTGGCGATGACTTGGTGGAAATAATTATAACCACCCAGACAAACAATGGCGGTTCGATAAAAGATGGCGACATATTAGTCATTGCACAAAAAATTGTTTCAAAATCCGAAAACCGCTACCTCAGCCTGAATAATATTACTCCCTCAAAAGAAGCGCTAGAGCTAGTAATCGAGGTAGATAAGACCCACGCTATGTCCAGGCCGTGCTAGATGAGTCAGTAAAAGTCATTAGAAAAAAACCGGGGGTTCTAATCGTAGAACACCGGCTGGGATTTATTCATGCCAACGCTGGAATTGATCAATCCAATATTCAACACCCAGATGATTCTGAACGACTGCTACTCTTACCTGCAAACCCCGATGCCAGCGCCCGAAAAATTCGGGATGATATTAAATCTGCACTGAATGTCGATGTTGCCATTATCATAAATGACAGCATGGGTAGAGCCTGGCGAAACGGCACACTAGGTCTAACAATAGGCCTGGCAGGAATAACACCCATTGATAACCGCATGGGAGAAAAAGACCTTTTCGGTAGGGAATTAAAAGTAACCGCAGCCGCCATTGCCGATGAACTTGCTGCGGGTGCGTCTTTACTGATGGGGCAGACAACCGAGAAAAACCCCGTAGTCATTGCAAGAGGTTTTCCATTACCCAAGGAGTCCCCCCTTGAAACCGGGACGGCTCCCCTACTGCGCGACAAAAACCAGGATCTATTTCGCTAGTGAAAGAACCAGAGCAACAACCTCAAGATGATTCCGGACACTACTTAGCTTTATGCGGAGGAATTGGCGGCGCAAAACTAGCGCTGGGTTTATCGCACCAACTTAAAAATAGACTGACGGTAGCCGTCAACACCGGCGACGATTTTCAACATTTTGGACTCTATATCTCCCCAGACATCGATACCGTTATTTATACTCTGGCAGGAAAAAATAATAAAGAACTCGGCTGGGGTCTGGAAAACGAGAGTTGGAACTTTCACAATGCGATGAAGAAACTTGGACAGGAAAGCTGGTTCCAGCTCGGTGACCGTGATTTAGCGACCCATATCACCCGCACTCAGCTATTAGACGATGGTAAAACCCTCACAGAAGCCACACATTTTTTATCAAAAAAGTTTTGCATTCCATCCAATATTATTCCTATGAGCGACAGCCCAGTACGCACCATGATTGGATTAAAGGGCAGTGGATTCATCCCCTTCCAACATTATTTTTTACGAGAAAAGTGTCAACCTGAAGTGGATCGATTTAAGTTTGAAGGTGCCGAACTTGCCTCACCCAGCCCCGATTTTGTTTCAATACTGAATAACCCCCAGCTCAAAGGAATTTTCATCTGCCCCTCTAACCCCTTTGTTAGCATTGATCCCATTTTATCAATACCAGGCCTGCGGGAAAAAATTAAAGCCCACCCTGCGCCCACTATTGCTGTCACGCCCATTATCGGTGGACAGTCTGTAAAAGGGCCGACGACAAAAATGATGCAAGAACTCGGCATGGAACAAAGCGCCCTCACCATCGCGCAGAACTACGCTGATTTAATCGATGGTTTTGTACTCGACGAGCAAGATGCCAATCTAAAATGCGATATCCAAAAACTGGGGCTACAGGTAAAACTTGCCCAAAGTTTAATGCAATCCCTGGACGACAGAATAAACCTCGCTCGCTCCTGCTTGGATTTTTCTCGTAGTTTGATGCCTACAAACTCGGTTTCCCAATGAAAAGTACCGTAGCGGTTATTCCAGTAAAACCTCTGGACCAGGCAAAGCAGCGACTGGCAAGCGTTCTCGACGGAGACATGCGTGGGAAACTTTGCCTTGCCATGTTAGAAGACATCATCTGCACACTAAAAAAAGTTCCTGAGCTCATGGGCATCATCATTGTGAGCAATGATATTCACGTAAAAAAACTCGCAAAAGAATATAGCATCGAAGTAATCCAAGAGAACCAAAATTCCAACCTTAATAAAGCCGTTGAAAAAGCATCTCGTTTTCTAAACAACCAGCGTATCGACCAGATGCTTTATTTACCTGGTGACATTCCGCTTGTTACAGCTACTGCCATCAAACAGGTTTTAATATACGGTGAGCAGCGCTCTTCCTTGGTTTTGGTGCCCTGCGAAGAAAACCGAGGCACCAACGCATTACTCTGCAAGCCTTCTAATTGTTTCCCATTTGCCTTCGGTAACAACAGTTTTCATTTACACCAACAACACGCTCAAAAACTGGGTATTCCTGCATACAGTTTTGAATCAGAAGAAATCGCACTGGATATCGACACCCCCGCAGCACTCAAAAAACTGAAAAACAAACTTGAATTAGGTTCCAGCTTGGCACCCAGCACTGCAAAAGTTATGACGCACCTTTCGGCAAAACAGGACATATATCAACTGGCAGAAAAAACAGACTTAAAACTCTTAATGAAACAAGCCGCAAAGCTTAGAGATGAAGGTCACGGACAAAATATTTCATTCTCAAAAAAGGTTTTTATTCCACTTACCCAGCTATGCCGTGATGTTTGCCATTATTGCACCTTTGCACAAACTCCAGGTCGACTTCAGGCCCCATACCTAAGCCTGGAGAAAATAGTGAGTCTCGCCAATAGCGGTGCCGAATATGGCTGCAAAGAAGCTTTATTTACCTTAGGGGACAAACCGGAAACCCGCTATCGCGTGGCAAAAGAGTGGCTAACAGCGCACGGTTACGACTCCACTCTCGACTACCTCGAACACGCCGCCAGAGAGGTTTTTGAAAAAACCGGCTTGCTGCCTCACCTCAATCCCGGCTTGATGACAAAACAAGAAATGGCTCGCCTGAAAAGTGTTTCCGCATCCATGGGCATCATGCTGGAAAGTGCTTCAGTCCGCCTGTGCGAAAAGGGCCAGCCTCACTACGGCTCACCCGACAAAGATCCAGAAAAAAGACTGGAGACCATCCGAATTGCAGGAGAGTTAAATATTCCCTTCACCACAGGAATATTGATCGGTATCGGAGAGACCCGGCACGAACGCATTGAGTCACTCCTGCGCATTCATCAACTTCACCAACAGTTCGGCCATATCCAAGAAATCATTATCCAGAATTTCCGCGCCAAAGCAGATACAAAAATGGCAACATTCCCAGAGCCCAGTCTGGATGAATTGCTCTGGACAATCTCTATCGCCCGCATCATCTTCGGCTCCTCCATGAATATACAGGCTCCCCCCAACCTCAACCCCGATGAATTAAGCCAACTGGTTAATGCGGGCATTAATGACTGGGGCGGCGTTTCACCTCTTACACCCGATCATGTTAACCCCGAGGCGCCCTGGCCCCATCTCGATAAGCTAAAGAGCGAAACGCAAAACGCAGGAAAAACTCTTGTGGAACGCCTTGGTATTTATCCACCGTATATTTTAAGCGACCTGGTCTCAAGACCTGAAGCGAAATCACCATGGATGGAAGGCCACATTGCTAAAAAAGTATTTAACGATGTAACAGGGGATGGACTTGCGCGAACAGATCAATGGCTTGCCGGTACAAGTGTCCATCCACCACAAAAAGATCTGAAGCGCATTCGGGCCATATCTCATCGTTTGCCCTCGGCGCGTCTAAACTCGATTTTAAAAAAGGCCACAAATGGTGGATCTTTATCAAAACAAGAAATTGTCTACTTGCTTAACGGCAGGGAAAATGAATTTACCCATATCTGCCAAACAGCAAATGCCTTACGCAAACAAACCGTCGGCAATCGGGTGAGTTATGTAATTAATCGCAATATTAATTACACCAATATCTGCACTTATAAATGCCAGTTTTGTGCTTTTTCCAAAGGTAAAGGTTCGGAGAATCTTCGCGGTACTCCCTACAACCTCAACACAGACGAAATAATCACCAAAGCCAGAGAGGCGAAATCAAAAGGTGCTAGCGAAGTATGCCTCCAGGGCGGCATTCACCCCTCTTACACCGGCCAAACGTATATTGATATCTGTAGGGCAATCAAAACCGCTGAACCAGAGCTGCACATACACGCCTTTTCTCCCCTGGAAATTTGGCAAGGTGCGCAAACCTCTTCTCTGCCACTGGATACGTATTTAGCACAGCTCAAAGATGCCGGACTCGACACCCTTCCGGGTACAGCAGCAGAGATTCTCGATGACGAAGTGCGTCACACACTCTGCCCCGACAAGATTTCCAGCGCTCAGTGGCTACAAGTTATGGAGACGGCCCACACGCTGGGCTTCAAAAGCACCGCAACCATCATGTTTGGCCATATAGAAAGTTATGAACATATCGCCAATCACCTTATCGCCGTACGCGACCTTCAGGAACGCAGCCAAGGGTTCACCGAATTCGTGCCACTGCCCTTCGTCCATAACTACGCCCCACTATATAAAAGAGGCTTAAGCCGACCGGGGCCAAGTTTCAGGGAGGCAATTTTAATACACGCCGTAGCGCGACTGGTCTTTCATACACGAATCGATAATATCCAGGCATCCTGGACAAAACTTGGCCATCAGGGAGCCAAAGCCGCCCTCCTAGCTGGCGCCAACGACTTGGGTGGCACGCTGATGAGCGAAAGCATAACCCGAGCAGCAGGAGCGTCTCACGGGCAAGAGAGTAGTAACAAAACACTTATCACGCTTATTAAAGATATAAACCGAGTTCCTCAGCAACGTACAACCCGCTATGATTGGATAAAAACAACAATCGAGCCTCAGCCTTACCCCCTTGTGTCAGCATAATTCTCATCCCCCCTAAATTCATAAATAAAAATAATGACAGCAAGAAGGAAAGCACCATGAAACTTGGATTAACTGCCAGCTACTTCGGAAAAGAAGTCAACCTTAACCTCGACCTTATCAAGTACGCGGAAGAACTCGGTTATGATTCCACCTGGACAGCCGAAGCTTATGGTGGTGACGCCGTAACCGCCGCCACATGGATTCTCGCCAACACCAGCAAGATAAAAGTCGGTACTGCCATTATGCAAATGGTCGCCCGCACCCCCGCCGCAACCGCCATGACAGCGATGTCACTTAGCCAACTATCCGGCGGACGATTTATTGTGGGACTAGGCGCTTCTGGCCCCCAGGTTGTGGAGGGATGGCACGGCGTAGCTTATGGTCGCCCAATTACCCGTACTCGGGAATACATCGCCATTATGCGAAAAATCATGGCAAGAGAAGGCCCTGTCACCTTTGACGGCTACCACTATCAACTGCCATACAACAAAGAAGACGGCACAGGACTGGGAAAACCCCTGAAAAGCATCCTTAAACCAGACACCAGCATCCCCATATACACCGCCTCCATTACCCCAAATGGCATCGCTTGCGCAGCGGAATGTGCGGATGGTTTTTTTCCGGTATGGATGAACCCTGAACGAAGTGATATTTTTACCGCCTCCATCAATAAAGGCCTAGAAAAGTCCGGACGAGCAAGGAGTGACTTTAATGTTGCCCCCTTTGTCACCGCCATAATGGGTGATGACGTCGCCGCCTGCCGCTTTCCGGTTAAATCAATGCTTTCCCTCTATATTGGTGGCATGGGTGCTAAAAGCAAAAATTTCTATAAAGACTATGCCACTGCGTTAGGGTATGAAGAAGAAGCCGAACAAATTCAGGAGCTTTATCTGGCCGGCAAGAAAACTGAAGCAAGCGCTGCCGTTCCCGACGCCCTAATCGATGATATTGCACTACTTGGCCCCAAAGAGCGTATAGTGGAAAGACTACAGGCATGGAAAAAAGCCGGTTCAAATGGCGAAATCGACACCATGGTTGTCGGTGGCGCGCAGAAAGAGGTATTTGAACTCATCGCAAAAGAAATGCTATAGCGGTTCCTATCAGATCGAGGAGCTGAGGAGCGCTGCCTCTCAGCTCCGCCCAACAAAGGATTAAGCAAAACTCTCAAGGAGATAAAAATGGCCAAACCAAAAAAGATGCCAAAAATTAAGACAGTTATGACCGCCTTTCCACATTCAGTACAAAAAGACGCCTCTATTCAAAGTGCCCAGAGCTTTATGCGTCAACACCACCTCCACCATCTCCCGGTAACGGAAGACAACCAAGTTATCGGTATTATCAGCGACCGAGACATCAAGTTACTGCTCGGCCCCGACTTCGACTACCCATCAGAAAAAGAACTCACGGTAGAAGATGCCTACATGCCAAATGCCTATATCGTAGACTTATCTACCCCGCTGGATGAAGTACTAGAAACCATAGCAAAAAGACATATTGGTTCCGCTATTGTCACACGCAAAGGAAAGCTCGTTGGCGTATTTACCCATGAGGACGTCTGCAGAAGCTTTGCCGCTCATCTAAAAGAGCAATTTCCAGCAGGCGGAAACAACGATGCCGCCTAGCTCTGCTTAAATGAGGTTTTGCCGCAAAAAAGCACTCTCACCTGAAAGAACAATGGTCCTGAAGTGTGCCCAATTAATAATCGTAGCCTTTGGGTTTACCGCTTTTGCATGCAGCGCAGAAGAACCTCCTAGCCAAAAGAAAAAATCACCCCCTCAAAACTGGCTGCCTGCACCACTCCACCTGAAAAAAGACCATGACCGGCAAACCGCAAAAACTCCGCAACAAAACCCTGGAAAACCATCTATTAGCACCCACCTATCGGATGCTTTTAACCAAAAAATACAGCGAAATCTAAGCTTGCTGCTCAATGCAAAACTAGCTCCTGGCAATACAGGACCCTCCACAAATGCCTCTTATTTCCAACAAAAAACGAAAAACCAACAAACGTTCATTTCCCCTACTTTGGGGTTTAGATACCACCTCACACCCAGGCTAAGTTTAAGTACCGAGGCAGAAATCGGCTATTTCAAGTTGTCCGGTGGGAAGTGGTACGATATTAATTACCACCCACCCGATGGGCTCCTTATCGATAGCAACGGGGCATTCGTTCATACTGACACTGGTATCAAATTCCGGTTTTAATGATACAGCGAAAGCATCACAGCTTTTAATTGGCTCCGCTATGATTGTAAATATTTCACACTTCCATAATAAACAGTCTCAAGAGGCTATTATTTTAATCAGTTATCAATTAGTTACATGCTATTTTACATTTGCACGAACATCCATTCTATGTCAGAAGCAGCTAAATAACACTTTACTTTTTATCGCTATTTAATATGATAGCCTCGTCTAAATGATACAAAAACCAATAAGGGGATAGCTATGTTAAACAATATTACACGCGCCGCTGCTGTTGCAGTACTTGGCCTTTTTTCACTTACTGCGCAAGCAGGAATTTTCTCGGTTGCAGTTGGCGCTTGGGATAGCCCAGACTGCTCTGAAGCAGCTACTGACCTGACAGCAGCAAAAGCACTTCTTGCCGAGGCGCACACTCTGACTGACAATACACCTTGGTTGGGAGAGGGAGCAGTTGGTGATCGACTAAGAGCACGAGTAAAAATCGCACAATCCCAAAGACAGCTACGCGCAGCTGCGTACGACCTGCTGGATTGCGGACTATTGAACGTTGACGTTGACGTTCTTGCTGCCGAATTCAACTTAATCAACCCTCTACTCATAGAGTTAGACCTCGACGTAAACGTTGACGGCGCTATTGCTCTAGAAGTCCTAATCCAAATTGCCAGAAAAAGCTCACGCCTCGCGCAGGTAGAGTTATATGGCCCTAATGATGAAGATGCTCTCAACAATATTGAGTTGACTGACAAAATTATTGACATCATTATTTCTAAGCTTTAAACCGTCTAGAAATACTTCAGCAGTAACTTGCCTCTAGCTCTTCTTTAATAGATAGGGCTGGAGGTGAGAAAACCAACATTACGCTTCTTTCCACTCTCTTATCTTCGAAATCAGAATCACCACATCACGTAAAGTCTCGCCTTAACCTTTCCAAGTTTCACCCTCCCCTCGAAGCCTCAATTTACAATTGATAATTTAGCCAATAGACACCGGCCTTATGCTATAAAATATCACCAAGGCGAAAGTGATGTTTAATGGTTTCCGAGGAAAAGTATGCCAGCAGCACAAATACTGAAACTAATAGAATCTGCAAACAAATCACTTGAAGGCGTAATCAAAGAAAGCCCTTGCCTCCCATCTACTGGACTATCAGAGAGAACCGGGGCAGATGTCTACCTGAAATTTGAAAACCGGCAACACACTGCCTCATTCAAAGAAAGAGGCGCTTACGTCAAGCTCCTATCCCTTTCTTCGATCCAGAAATCTAATGGCATCATTGCAATGTCTGCAGGCAACCATGCCCAAGCCGTTGCCTACCATGCCCAAAAGCTAAATATCCCATGTACCATTGTAATGCCAAAATTTACTCCCGACGTAAAAGTAAGGCATACAAAAAAATATGGGGCAGAGGTCATTATTCATGGAGAGAACCTCGAAGAAGCGGCTGACTTGGCCCAAGAGCTACTTGAATCACACAAACTCACCCTGATACACCCATACGATGATAAGCATATCATCGCCGGCCAGGGCACCATTGCCTATGAGATCAAACAGGTCGTACCCGATATAGAAGTACTGATTATTCCAGTGGGCGGAGGGGGTTTAATAAGTGGCATCGCCATCGCTGCAAAACACCTTAATCCCAAAATAAAGGTGATAGGCGTCGAGGCCGAACGCTACCCATCCATGCAGCAAGCAATCGCAGGAAAACCAATACTATGCGGCAGAACCACCCTTGCCGATGGTATCGGTGTAAAACGACCAGGAAAAATCACCACCCAGATTGTAAAGGAGTTTGTGGATAATATTTTACTTGTTGACGAGCTTGCCATTGAGGAAGCGCTCTTGCTTCTACTGGAAAAAGAAAAAACCGTAGTGGAAGGGGCTGGCGCAGTTGCACTTGCCGCACTCCTTTCTCACCCTGAACAATTTCAGGGAAAGAAAGTCGGCTTATTACTTTCCGGCGGAAATATTGATATGCCCGTCCTCTCTTTAATTATCCAGCGGGGAATGGAAAGAGCACAACGTCTTGTGCGGTTGGTCGTCACCTTGCGTGACATTCCTGGTGCTCTCGGAAACGTCTGCCAGAGCATCGAACAAACCTATGCCAATATCGTCAACATCACCCACCAACGAACCTTTACCAAACTGCCCCTTGAGGCCGTTGAAGTAACCATCATGCTACAAACTCGTGGATCCGAGCATATTCAGGAAATCCTTTCCAAACTAAAGGAGTCAGGCATACAGTGCAGATTAATAGATGGCTAACCCCAAATGCGAAACTGGTGTCGACATAAATATATTCACTATTCATAGCAATCCCTAACAGCAGCGGCTTGAAGAGAAATATTTACTGATATATTGTACATAAGCCAAGGAGCGAAAGGTGGTGCAATTCGGCTGGCTCTGCTTAAAGAGCATTGTTTAACGAATCACTCTAGCAATTCACCATCAATAAAAAAGTGACCAACAGCGTCCTTCAATCAGAACAGCCTGGACAACACAATAATATCAAAATGCTAGGAGAGTGAGATCGTGTCAAATATAAATTTGGAAGGAAAAGTCGCCATTGTGGCTGGGGCGCTCTCATGTCAAATTACTTGCATCACTAGGGGCCAACGTTGTAGTCAACGGTAGACGGCTCAGGAAACAGCACACCCGCCGCTCAAGTCGTTGTGGATGAAATTGTCGCCGACGGAGGAAAGCCGTAGCAAATATGGATTCCGTTACCGATCGCTCAACTGCCAGCAATATCATCCGAGCAGCCATAGACAGTTTTGGCGGACTACATATCCTCGTCAATAATGCCGGAATATTAAGAGACAAGAGCTTTACCAAAGTAAGCGATGAAGAGTGGGATGCAGTCATTGATACCCATCTGAATGGAAGCTACAACGTTACTAAAGCCGCATGGCCCATCTTAAAAGAACAGCAGTACGGACGCATAGTAATGACTGCTTCAGGCTCAGGTATGTTCGGTAATTTTGGTCAAGCCAACTATGGCGCGGCCAAATCAGGAATCATTGGGCTTGCGAAGACCCTTTCCCATGAAGGAGCCAAGTACAATATTAAGACAAACATTCTGTGCCCGGCGCCGCATCACGCATGACAGAGAACCTAATGCCTCCCCAATTCCTAGAAAAGCTCAAGCCTGAAGCGGTATCACCCATTGTCGCCTACATGTGTACGGAAGAGATAAATACGAGCGGCTCGATCTTTGAAGCGGGCGCAGGTAATTTCGCCCACGCCAACTGGGCCAGAAGCAAGGGATACAAAACTAACGACGAGTCAGGAATAGCCACGGTCGACGAAATTGCCGCAGCCTGGAGAGATATTATGGATATGTCTGAACCTAAAGTGCTTGATAATCGACAGGCCGCCATGGCGGAGTTTATGCAGTAAGAAATCGCAACGTGGCAGCTGTGCAACTCTCATATTAGCTGCAGCTATCGCTAGTCCTCCTGAAGCGGTTTCACACTAGACATGAACGAGGCTAGGCTAGCCAGGGTACAGAACCCGATTAACGCCATATCCACCTCATCCGGTGCCACAGACTGAAATGCAAAACCTAAAGCAGCTGCACCGAAAAAAACAGCGTAAAACACCCTCACAGCGTAAAAACGAGGCCTGTGCTTACCATTTACGCCCTTTTCCCTCGAGCCACCTTTGATAAGTTTTGGCGCAACTGATTGTGTCGATTTCATCACTTGTCCGTTCCTATTTTTATAATTATTCGTTTTCTTAATGGAAATATACATGTATAACACCGGGATGCAATAGCATTTTACGCCGAAAAGCGAAAAAGCGCGTAACAACAGATGTTGCAGCTAAGCTTGACCAACCTGCCCGCTTAGGAATTTTCTCACCAAACCAGCATAATGCTTTGATTTGTAAATCAAAATTTTTTCTCCGGCAGCAAACAGCCGGTTTCACAGATGTATTATCCTAGACAAAGAAGGAATCAACGAAACCCTGGCTTTCACGCTCCCATAGCAACGAATAAACCAGCTTCAGCACAGGGAAGATTACAAAGTATAGAGAACGAAAAGACCCCAGAACGAAGAAAGGGGCTCCTTCGTGCGCGCGCCTTTTGTAAATATGGAAGAAAAACGAAACAACCTAGACGGCCTATCTAAAAGAAACCTACCGGCACATAAAAATAATTATTTTTGAGGAAAGTAAGAAATATTAAAATCCCTCCAGTGCTTGCGCCTCTCCGAAAAAAGCCACTGACCACCATTCTTGCGAAATACCAGCTCAATATAACGATGCCTCAGATCGCCCTTATTAAAACGTCCGTATTTTTTAGCCAGAGCATTCTCGATAAGCTCGGGGGGAGGTTCTTGCACTTCCGATAAGGCAGTTTGAGCGTCAGAATAATGCATGTTCACGGTACTTTGGGTTAATTTAGCAGCATTACCAAGACCGAGAAGAAAGTGCTGTTCAAAGTAAACTTCTACCACAAACTCTCCATCCCTTTCAAAGGACTCAAGCTTGTGCATATTTTTGACTTCAATAATCTGCGACAAGGACTCCTGTAGCTCTACCACCTCCATTAGCTTCTTGGCTGAGGCAAAAGTAGGTCTGTCGGCACAGCCAGCCAGTGTACCCAGCAATACCAAAGTCCAAATTACTTTAGCTAACCACGGCGCTCTTAGCGAAGTACTCAAAAGCAAAACATGTAGACTCCCCTTACGCGCCCCTCTCTTCAAGTACTTCAAACAAGCCACCTACAGCCTTTCTATTTTAGCCTCATCTTTCAACCACGCCTGAAATGACTGAAACTCCAAAGCGCCCTTTTGATTTTCCAAGAAGCGATTAAATTGCAAGTCGGCAGCTGACGCTGAAGTGGCTTCACTTTGAGATAGCTCACCATCCGGGGTAGTGTCAGAGCTAACCTGGACCAAAATAGAGACAACCTGATTTCCGCTGGGCAAGGCAAATGTGCTGGCGTAAGGTTTAGTCTCAACAGGCTTAGCCTGCTTAAAAATTTCACTTATTATATTAGGTGAAACGCTACTCTCATCACGCTTGATATTTTCCACTTCCAGCCATTCAAGCTCATGCTGCTTAGCAACAGCATCTTTGGAGGCTCCATCTTTCAAAGAGGCAAGTATTTCACCAGCCAAAGATTTGATCTTCTCTTTAGACAGACTCTGCGTTAGCTTGGCCTTGATCTCAAGCTTAACCTCCGCAACAGCTTTTACCTTAGACGGAAAGTATTTATTTAAACGTAGAACTAATGCCCTGCCATCAGACAACTCAATCACATCACTATTATTTCCACCATTCAGGACTTCCTCGGAAAATGCCGCCTCGGCAACAGCGGGGTCGCTTAATAGCGTCCCGTCTGCCGGCATGTTCCTGGTTATTTTAGTGCTGGTCTGAATTTCACTCCCCAAATAGGCGGCAGGTTCCGCCAAATCGCTGGATTCATACGCAAGGTTTTTCAGTTCCTCCAGTGCATCTTGATAAGGTAGGTCAGCTTTTGCATCCTTTATCTCCTCAATGAGCTGCGACTTCATAGATGCCAAGCTCTCTGCTTGGGGCTGAATGCCTTCAAGCTTAATGATGTGATAACCAAATTCTGTGAGAATGGGCTCGGATACATCTCCCTCGCCTAGAGTAAAAAGAGTTTCCTCAAACTCATCCACATATACACCACGACCGGCAAAACCAAGGGATCCACCTTTTGCAGCAGAACCCTTGTCGTCTGAAAACTCTGCTGCCAACAAGGCCAGGTCTCCACCATTTTCAATTTTGGTGTACAGCTCATCGACAAGTTTTTTCGCCTCAGCCTTACCCCTAGAGTCACTTATCTCAATTAATATGTGCGATGCGGATCGTTCTTGACTCTCTTCGATTTCCTGAAGCTTTTCACGATACCTCTGCTCCAGCTCATCGTCAGTGACGCTCAAACCACCTTTAAATTGAGACTTGTTTATCTCCAAATAGTCAACGACAAGCTGCTCTTGGGTGCGAAAGGCCTCCCTATTTTTATCGTAATATGACTGAATTTGCTCTTCACTTACTTCAATCTGATTAAAAATTGCATCAGATTGAAGTTCGACATAACTAAAGGAGCGACTCTGATTATATAAACTCTTTAGGTTTTTAATCTCTGAGGCTGTGGAAAAACCGGTAGAGTGGTAACCATTATTAAGTTGGCGTTGTAGAAACTCATCGCGCATCTTTTGTGGAAAGGTTTCTGGGCGAAGGCCGTTTCGACGCAACAGCTCTTCAAAATGAGATTGGGAAAACTTACCGTCCACCTGGAAAACCTCCATTTCCACAATCATTTTATGAATGGCATCCATCGATACGTTGAGCTTATTATCCTCAGCGAACTGCCTAACCAGCTCCTGCGATATTAAATTTTCCAGCGCAGCAGGTTGCACCATTTCATTGGTAACAATACTCGAAGCTTGCTCCCCAATGCGTGCAATCATATTCTGCTTACTAATTTCTACGGCTCTTCGTAGCTCTCTTTCATCTATCTCTACACCATTAACTTCTACCACGGGCTTCTTATTTGGATTGACCTGAAAAATTGAAGACACCCCAAAAAGAGCAAAAGGCAAAAGCAACAGAGTAACCAAGGTCTTACCTAACCAGCCTTGAATAAGTTTTCTAAACTTGTCTAACATAAATTTTTCTCAACCCATAAAAAGAAAGGGCGCGTTTCAATTTAAGAAGCGCGCCCTTTAATTTAGCTGCCGTGTGTCATTTTTCAATAAATAATCGGCAAATCAGATAAAAAAACTGGTAGAAATTAACCATTCACGGCATCTTTAAGCGCTTTACCTGGCTTAAAACTCGGTATTTTAGCTGCGGCAATTTCAATAGGCTCTCCGGTCTGAGGGTTTCGGCCGGTTCTTGCTGCCCGATCCTTAACACTAAATGTCCCAAAACCAACCAAGACCACCTGATCTTCTTCTGTTAACGCTTTTGTAATGGTATCTGTCATAGCATCTAGTGCTCTGCCTGCCGCCGCTTTAGGTAGATCTGATGCAGCAGCGATTGCTTCAATTAATTCCGATTTATTCATATTACTCCCCTTTCTTCCTATATAAATCATCTTCCCCCTCACCAAGAAACAAACTAAAAACCAGTAAAGCGAGAGTCAAGCATTACTCAAAATGATTGGTACTTTAAGACAGAACCGCCTTAAAAACATACCAAACCCATAAAAATAGTGGACAGACTATACCACTCAATTCTGCAGAATTGCAGTTCTATATGCTAATTATTTGGCTAAAATTTTGACTCAGGCAAGCCTTTAGGCCTTGCAAAAGGCCTTGTCTGTGCTTAGTGCCGGCTCACCCTATCGTCAGATTCACCTGAATCACTATTGACCTCTACGAGGTCTTCAGGAAGCGGGATAGGTTTCCGCTTTAAAGCGATATCAAGCACCTCGTCAATCCACAAAGCAGTACGAATATCGAGGTCAGCCTTGATATTATCGGGAATTTCCTTGAGATCCCTTTTATTTTCGTCGGGAATAATAACTGTTTTAACACCTCCGCGGTGTGCAGCCAATAGTTTTTCCTTAAGCCCTCCTATAGGAAGCACTTGCCCACGAAGGGTTATTTCGCCGGTCATTGCTACAGATGCCTTAACTGGGATACCTGTAAAAGAGGATACAATTGCGGTGCAAATCCCGATACCCGCACTCGGCCCATCCTTCGGTGTTGCACCCTCAGGTATATGGATATGCAGATCATGCTTATCAGGGTAATCATCCGCTATACCAAGTGCCTGCGCTCGACTCCTCACAACCGTTAATGCCGCCTGTATAGACTCCTGCATTACGTCACCCAAGGAGCCGGTTTTCACCTGCCGCCCTTTTCCTTTGAGAGCAGCAGCCTCAATGGTTAATAACTCACCACCTACAGATGTCCAAGCCAGCCCGGTAACCTGTCCCACCTGGTCTTTTTCTTCGGCTTTTCCATAACTAGATTTACGAACACCGCTATAGTGTTCGAGTTTTTCGGGGGTCACTTCTACACAGAGGCTACTCTGCTCTCCAAGAAGGTGTTCTTTCACTACTTTTCGGCAAATTTTTGAAATCTCCCTCTCTAAACCCCTTACCCCTGCCTCTCTGGTGTAATAACGAATCAAATCGGTGATCGTCTCATCAGAAATATTCAGCTCTTCGGGTTTAAGGCCCGCATTCTCCATTTGTTTTGGTACGAGGTACTGCCTGGCAATATTTAGCTTTTCCGCTTCGGTATAACCTGGTATCCGAATTATTTCCATTCGATCCAGCAAAGGCCCAGGAATATTCATGGAGTTGGAAGTACATACAAACATCACGTCGGACAAATCGTAGTCCACTTCCAAGTAATGATCATTAAACGTATTATTTTGTTCTGGATCCAGAACTTCTAGCAACGCCGATGCTGGATCTCCTCGGTTATCAGCGCCCATCTTGTCGACTTCATCTAGAAGAAACAACGGGTTTTTAACTCCCACCTTCGAGATTTTTTGCACCAGTTTCCCGGGCATTGAGCCAATGTAAGTACGACGATGACCGCGTATTTCCGCCTCGTCACGGACACCCCCCAAGGCCATACGAATATATTTTCGATTTGTTGCCTTCGCGACAGATTTACCGAGAGAGGTTTTACCTACCCCGGGCGGGCCGACCAAGCATAAAACCGGCCCTTTGAGCTTTTTCACTCGCGACTGAACGGCCAAGTATTCAAGGATGCGTTCTTTTACTTCCTCCAAACCATAGTGGTCTGCATCGAGTATCTTTTTTGCTTCAGAAAGATTATTTCGAACTTTACTTTTTTTCTTCCAAGGGGTGCTAGTCATCCAGTCAATATAGCTTCGAACCACTGTCGCTTCGGCAGACATGGGCGACATCATTCGTAATTTATTGAGTTCCGACTGAGATTTTTCTTTGGCTTCTTTGGGCATACCGGCCTGTTCTATTTTTCTTTCCAGCTCCTCAAATTCACCTCCGCCTTCATCCAGGTCACCAAGCTCCTTTTGAATGGCTTTCATTTGTTCATTCAAATAATATTCGCGCTGACTCTTTTCCATTTGTTTTTTAACACGACCGCGGATACGTTTTTCAACCTGCAGCAAGTCAATCTCCGACTCAACAGAACTCATCAGGTTTTCTAGTCGATTACGAAGATTAGCCGTTTCTAGTATGTACTGCTTTTCTTCTATTTTAAGGGCCATGTGCGCAGCAATGGTATCCACGAGTCGACTGGGTTCTTCTATGCTCGATACTGAAGTCAATATTTCAGGGGGTACTTTTTTGCTCAACTTCACATATTGTTCAAATTGAGCCATAAGAGATCGAGCAAGTACGTCTGACTCCTTTTCGTTTAAAGCCTCTTCAGTTTGCTCGATAACCGCTGCTGAAAAATACTCCTCATCGGAGTGCAAAGTGCCAACCTTTGCTCTATAGATACCCTCGACAAGCACTTTAACCGTGCCATCAGGCAATTTGAGCAGCTGAAGAATACTGGAAACTGTTCCAATATCATATAAATCACTGGCAGTTGGCTCGTCATTTGAAGCGCTTTTCTGTGCGATAAGTAATATCTGCTTGTCATTAGACATCGCAGCTTCGAGCGCCCTAATGGATTTGTCTCTACCGACAAATAAGGGAATAACCATATGTGGATATACAACTACATCGCGCAACGGCAGCAGAGGAATAACTGCATCACTGGCCGAATCAGTTAATTCTGTAGACATGAGTAATTTCCCAAATTAGCCGCTCATTATTGAGCAATATTATTTCGAGTAAAATAGGAAGACGGGAATGCTGCCCAACATTGGACAGCATTATTTAAAAGAAGCTTTGAAAAGTTAAAACCTGTTTTCTTAACTTTTTTCCAACGCTGACTGGGATGCTTCGCCGTTGGTAGCAAAGATAAGAAGAGGCTCGGACTCCCCCGTAATCGCCCCTTCATCGACAACTACTTTTTCAAGGTTCTCTGCGGAGGGAACATCATACATCGTTTCCAACAATGCGCTTTCAACGATTGAGCGGAGACCCCTAGCGCCCGTTTTCCTTTCCATGGCTTTTTTTGCCACCGCCTTTAACGCATCTTCGCGAAAAACAAGATCTACGTCTTCCATTTCGAACAACTTTAAATACTGCTTGGTGAGCGCGTTTTTGGGCTCTGTTAATATACGAACCAAAGCTTCCTCATCAAGCTCTTCGAGGGTGGTTAGAACAGGTAAGCGGCCAACAAATTCTGGAATCAAGCCATACTTGATTAAATCTTCTGGCTCGACCTCTTTAAGAACCTCCCCTAACTGTTTAGTTTCCTCTTCACCTTTAACGGCCGCAGAAAACCCTATACCACCTTTTTCCGAACGAGACGAGATCACCTTGTCCAATCCAGCAAAAGCGCCACCACAAATAAATAATATACTTGAAGTATCTACCTGCAAAAATTCTTGCTGGGGATGCTTACGACCACCTTGAGGAGGCACTGATGCAACCGTACCCTCAATTAATTTCAGTAATGCCTGCTGGACCCCTTCGCCAGACACATCCCTGGTGATAGACGGGTTATCAGACTTTCGCGAAATTTTATCTATTTCATCAATGTAGACAATGCCCATTTGAGCTTTTTCCACATCGTAATCACACTTTTGCAGCAGTTTCTGAATAATATTTTCTACGTCTTCACCAACATAACCTGCTTCAGTGAGAGTGGTAGCATCCGCAATTGTGAAAGGCACATTAAGAAGACGTGCCAGAGTTTCAGCTAACAGTGTTTTACCACTACCGGTTGGGCCAATAAGTAAAATATTGCTTTTGCCAAGCTCAACGTTTTCTTTCTTTCCCTTCTGGCCAGTTTCAACGCGCAAGCGTTTGTAATGGTTATATACGGCAACAGCGAGAACCTTTTTGGATTCTGACTGCCCAATCACATATTCATCAAGGATATCCTTAATCTCATGCGGCGTTGGAAGCTTACTATCCTTCTCTTCGCCAGCTTCTTCCTGTATTTCTTCTCTGATTATGTCATTACAAAGGTCGACGCACTCGTCACACACAAACACAGAAGGACCAGCGATCAGTTTACGTACTTCGTGCTGACTTTTGCCACAAAATGAACAGTAGAGAAGCTT
Organism: Gammaproteobacteria bacterium UBA3067; assembly: GCA_002366835.1. Taxonomy (GTDB): domain Bacteria; phylum Pseudomonadota; class Gammaproteobacteria; order Pseudomonadales; family UBA3067; genus UBA3067. The sequence continues at coordinate 81,676 of DFBZ01000081.1, read as the reverse complement.
GCCGCCATCTCCGCCTTTTCCATCGTGATCATCAGTCATAAAGGCACCTCATTGAATCCCGTTATAAAAACCCAGGTCATTGCAAACCCGGAAATATGCTTAATCTCTAATGATAGCTCAGACCGAGTTAGAGCCACGGCTTTCAAGGACGCTATCGACCAAACCAAAATCTTTTGCCTCTGCGGCACTTAAAAAATTATCGCGATCAGTGGCCGTTTCAATAGCATCAAGCGGTTGATCGGTATGAGAGGCCATCATCATATTTAACTTGTGTTTGATATCCAGAATTTCCTTGGCGTGAATTTCAATATCAGAGGCCTGACCACGAAAACCGCCTAGGGGCTGGTGGATCATTACCCTGGAGTTCGGCAAACAAAAGCGCTTACCCTTCTCGCCCGCCGTTAGCAAAAATGCTCCCATACTTGCCGCCTGACCGATACACATGGTGCTTACATCAGACTTAATGAACTGCATGGTATCGTAAATAGCCAAACCGGCTGTCACTGAGCCGCCAGGTGAGTTGATATAAAGATGAATATCTTTGTCTGGGTTTTCAGATTCCAAAAACAACAATTGGGCAACAACGAGGTTAGCCATATGATCTTCTATTTCACCGACAATAAATATCACTCGCTCTTTTAATAAACGAGAATATATATCGTAGGAGCGCTCCCCACGAGCAGACTGCTCTACCACCATAGGAACCAAGGCATTCATTGGTGCAATGTTTTTATCCGATTCACCATACATTAGGCATATCTTCCCTTTTTAAAAAATCCATTAAATGCGCCAAGCATGCTCAACCTGACGCATCGGTTTACACAAAACTACTCTTCATTTTTTAGTCGTGTCGGCAAAGAAACACACGCCGTACGCCACTCGTTCATGCCGTGCACAGCTTATTCGGTTTCTGCTGCTTCGCTTTCCACTTCGGCCTCTGGCGCTTTAAACAGCTCTTCGTAGCTAACTTTCTTTTCAGATATGTCCGCTTTTTCTAGTATATGGGCGATTACTGCATCTTCAAGCACGACTGACTCAATTTCTGCTAATTTGTCTGTATTACTATAGTACCAATTTACTACTTCTTCAGGCTCACCGTAGCGACTGGCGATCTCTTCTACTGATTCGCGCACTTTTTCGCCATCAGCCTTTAAGTCGTTCACCTTAATGATCTCGGAGACGATTAAGCCAACTTTGGCAGATTCTTCTGCTCGCTCAGTAAAAAGGTCAGCGGGTAGCATGGATGGATCAAGCTGTTGACCACCACCAAACTGCTGAAGCATTTGCTGCTGCAAGCGCTGAATTTCGTTTTGTACCATGGCTTTAGGCAGTTCGACAGTGTTGAGTTCCGCCAAATTTTTAAACACCTGATCTTTGACACTTTTTTTCTCTGCCTGCTCCTTTTCCATTTCCATATTTTTACGAACTTCACCACGGAATGCCTCAAGCCCTCCTTCGACTCCCAGCTTCTCCACAAACGCCTCATCCAGCTCTGGTAGCTTCTTACCCTGCACCTTATTAACAGTGACCTTAAACTCCACATCTTTACCAGCAACATCTGCGCCATGATAGTCATCAGGAAATCTAAGACTTAACGTCCTGATTTCACTGGCCTTAGCTCCTTCTAAGCCTTTTTCAAAACCGTCAATCATCTGTCCGGAACCCAAGGTAAGTGGCGTCTCTGTTGCACTTCCTCCATCAAAAAGCTCTCCGTCGACCTTACCTTCAAAATCAATGATGACTTGATCCTCTTCAGCCGCCGCCTTATCAATATCTTCCCATTCAGCGTGCTGCTGGCGTACATTTTCTATAACATTGTCAATGTCTTCTTCATTAATTTCTGCGACCAACTTCTCTACTTTTACGTTCTCTAAGGGCTGAATTTCCACCTCAGGGTAAACTTCGAAGTCAGCAGAAAATGAAAATGGTTTTCCCAACTCATCACTTTCCAAACTAAATTTGGGTAACCCCACCGGATTCAGGTCTTCCTGTGATACCGCTTCAAGAAAACCCGTGCGCATAGCCTCATTAAGGATTTCCATACGAAGGGCCTTGCCGTGCCTTTTTTTCATCTCTTTAGCGGGCACTTTGCCGGGACGAAACCCATTGATTTTTGCAGTTCTCGCCATTTCAGCGATTCGCTTCTCGTAATCGGCGTCGATTGGCTCAACAGGTAGCTGAATAGTTAAACGACGATCTAAACCGCTAAGGGTTTCAACTGAAACTTCCATAATGCCCTCTTAAAATTTACAAAAAATGTGGGGTTAACTTTGAGTTACTATCTGATAATCAAGGTGCAACGAATCGTTGATGGGACTTAAAAGTCTTAAGACGCCCTGAGGCTTTAAATACTAGTGCTAGATATGGAAAAAACCCACTAATATTATCAATCGCTTAGAAGACCGCGCAAACTTACTACCTGCGCCCAATTCAGCAGACGGATTCTGCCATAAGGCCCTTCTCCATGCAAACGAGCACGCCGAAAGCCATGCCGCATTTGAGCGGACAAAAAAAGCTGTAATTGTTTGACTTATAAAGAAGAGTTCAGAAATGGGGTGGATGATGGGGCTTGAACCCACGACCGCCGGAATCACAATCCGGAGCTCTACCAACTGAGCTACACCCACCATAAATGAGCAAAATAAATATGGCGCGCCTGGCAGGACTCGAACCTGCAACCCTCGGCTTAGAAGGCCGATGCTCTATCCAGTTGAGCTACAGGCGCCGATTAATCTACCAGCCGACACGACTGACCAAGCTGCTATAGAAAAAACCTAAAGCAAGTTGGTCGGGGAGGAGGGATTCGAACCCCCGACATCCTGCTCCCAAAGCAGGCGCGCTACCAGACTGCGCTACACCCCGTTCTGCCAATACGCAAACAAATTCATAACTTAAATATGAACCTGTTCCGTAAGGAGGGCGAATAATACTCCCCCACCTTTAACTCGTCAACAAATTCATTTTGTTTTCAAAGCCTTTTGAAAGCATTTTGCCATGCTCAGCGTAACATGAGAAAATCGGCAGCCTATATAGCCCCATTTTGGTATTTGCATCTTGCCATACCCACTGAAAACACTCTTCGCATTTAACCCTTTAGCCGGCAAAATCCATGACCGCAAAAATTATCGACGGTAAAAAAGAAGCCCTACTCGTCCGACAGGAAGTAAAAGAAGGCGTCAATAGACGCATTGCCGAGGGTATTCGCCCACCGGGACTAGCAGTAATACTTGTCGGGCTAGACCCGGCCAGCAAGATCTATGTCAATAACAAACGCAAAGCTTGTGATGAGGCGGGTTTTAAATCCCTCGCCTACGACCTCCCAGAAAGCATCTCCGAAAACGAAATACTAAAGCTTATTAAGGAGCTAAACGCAGATAGTGAAATAGATGGCATTCTCATCCAGCTCCCTATACCGAGGCATCTCGACGCGAACATTATTGTAAATTGCATATCCCCTGACAAAGATGTAGATGGCTTGCATCCATACAATATGGGGCGACTAGCCGTTCGAGACCCTCTACTGCGCCCCTGCACACCAAAGGGGATTATGCGCTTGCTTGACTCCACTGAAATAGAATTAAAAGGAAAGGAAGCCGTGATAGTCGGCGCATCCAACATGGTTGGCAGGCCAATGGCTCTTGAGCTATTAATTGCAGGATGCACTGTGACCAGCTGCCACCGCTTTACTCACGATTTAGAAAAGCATATTTCAAACGCCGACATTCTGGTTGTCGCAGTCGGAAAGCCCAACTTTATTCCTGGAGACTGGATCAAAGAAGGCGCTGCCGTGATTGATGTAGGAATCAATCGAAGCGAGACCGGCTCACTGGTTGGCGACGTCGAGTTTGAAGCCGCTAGTGACAGAGCTGCTTGGATCACCCCAGTGCCTGGAGGAGTAGGCCCAATGACAGTGGCTTCTCTGCTAGAGAACACTCTTTACGCCGCCAACTTTTTACATAATGGAGACCCATCTTAACCCCCTCGCAAAGCGAGGACCGCGCCCTAATCCTCAATACGCCAAATTGTCGAACCGTCTGGACGGTCCTCCACCACCACGTTTCGCGCCTTTAATGCGTCACGCGCTTGATCCGCAAGCCCCCAATCCTTTGCCTCTCGCGCAGCTTTTCTCTGCGCAATAAGCGCCTCAACCTCCTCTTTAAGCTGGCCGTTTATTTCTTCGGTCCCTGACTGAATAAATGCTTCAGGGTCTTCTTGAAGCAAACCCAGCGAAGCGCCCATAAGCTTTAGCTCAGCGGCAACATCTGGCGCCTTATTCGGATTGCGATCCTTTAATACGTTTAAGGATTTCGCCGTATCAAACATCACGGCTAGCGCTTCAGGCGTATTAAAATCATCATCCATGACCGCATAAAAACGAGCAAGATCTTGCCCATCTATCGAAGTGGATTCACCGATCTCAACTCCACGCAGCGCAATGTAGAAGCGCCTTAAGGCTGCTGCGGCAATTTTCAGGTTATCCTCAGAATAACTAATCGGGCTGCGGTAGTGACTAGAAATAAGAAAGTAACGTACTACTTCTGGGTGATACTTTTTCAGTACGTCCCGAATGGTGAAAAAATTTCCCAATGATTTGGACATTTTCTCATTGTCCACTCGTACTGCACCAGCATGCATCCATGTATTGACATACTTTTGGCCGGTTGCCGCTTCGGACTGCGCAATTTCGTTTTCATGATGCGGAAAGGGTAAATCGGGGCCACCGCCATGAATATCAAAGGTATTCCCCAAGCACTTAGTCGACATGGCAGAGCACTCAATATGCCACCCCGGCCTACCCTCACCCCAGGGAGAAGGCCAACTTGCCTCTCCCGGCTTGGCTGCTTTCCACAAAGCAAAGTCGACGGGGCTACGTTTACTCACCTCGACCCCCACCCTAGCACCGACTAGTAGCTCATCCACTTTTTTATTAGTGAGCTGACCGTAACTTTCAAAGTTTTCCACAGCAAAATAAACATCGCCGTTATCCGCCCGATATGCAGCGCCTTTCTCTACCAGGGTAGCGATCATTTCGAGAATTTCTGAAATATTGTCACTGGCGCATGGCTCAGCATCAGGCGGTAGAACATGTAAAGCACGCTCATCTTCGTGCATAGCATCGATAAAACGCGCCGTCAGCACTTTATAACTTTCTCCGTTTTCTTCAGCGCGCTGGAAGATTTTATCGTCTATATCGGTGATATTCCGTATGTAATTCACTTCGTAACCACGTGCACGCATGTGCCTTACAATCACATCAAAGGCGACCATCACTCTGGCGTGACCAATATGGCAGTAGTCGTAAACAGTGATACCGCAGACATACATGCCGACTTTTCCCGCCTCAATAGGATGAAACTCTTCCTTAGTTTTGCTCAGGGTATTATAAATATTCAGCATGAAACGGCTCTCCGACTACATTTTAAAAACCACTTAATAACTACGCCTACACACAAATCATCCATTGTGTATGCCAGATAACGCAACTAAAAAACACCTTTCTTACAAGATCAAGGCTTATTATACTGTGTTACCTTATAGCTGGTCAGCCTTCACAGTAAATAAAGCCTGCATGCTAGATTTCGGCACAACGCGGCCTACATAATGCCTTTAATGACAGACAGGACAACTTAATGAGCAACCCTCAAGTTAAACTACAAACATCTCAAGGTGACATCACCATCGAACTTAACGAAGAAAAGGCACCGCTTAGCAGCGAGAACTTTCTTTCTTATGTGAACAGTGGCGCCTATGAAGGCACTATCTTTCATCGCGTTATCGATGGCTTCATGATCCAAGGTGGCGGCTTCGAATCAGACATGAAGCAGAGAGGCTCAAATGCTCCTATCAAAAACGAAGCCGATAACGGTTTAAAAAACGAAGTGGGCACCCTTGCCATGGCTAGAACCAACGAGCCTCACTCCGCATCCAACCAGTTCTTCATCAACGTGGGCGACAATGACTTCCTCAACCACAGCGCACCCACACCTCAAGGCTGGGGTTATGCCGTATTCGGCAAAGTTACCGAAGGCATGGATATTGTGAACAAAATTAAGGGCTGTAAAACCAGCACTCAGGGCTTTCACGAGGACGTTCCCGTTGAGGCCATCGTCATTGAAAAAGCCAGTCAAATTGATAACGAATCGTAGCGAAACCAATCAGTGTTAACACTATTCATATCCGATTTACACATCGATCAAAATCGCCCGGACATAACCCGGGCTTTTTTACGCTTCTTGGACACGCACGCTTCTCGCGCTAAGCAACTTTACATTTTGGGTGACTTTTTTGACTCATGGATCGGTGATGATTACATCTTGCATGAGCCCAAAGACTCCGTTGTCGAAGAGGTTTTGCGTGGCCTAAAAAAACTGAGCGAATCAGGCCTGCAGCTCTATTTTATGCATGGTAATCGCGATTTCTTGCTCGGTAGTGAATTTATGCGTCACTGTGGTGGTACGCTCCTGGACGACCCCGCAGTCATCCAGCTTGGAAACACCCCCACCCTATTGATGCATGGTGACAGCCTGTGTACAGATGATGTCGACTATATGAATTTCCGGACAATGGCCCGCTCACCAGAGTGGATACAAAGCCAGTTATCCAAACCCATCGCTGAACGAATCCTCTTTGCGCAGCACCTGCGTAAAACCAGCATGGAAAAAAACAGCCAAACCGCTGAAAATATTCTGGATGTTAACCAAGCAGAAGTGGTGCGCGTCATGGAAGAACAGGCAGTAACACAGCTTATTCACGGTCACACTCACCGGCCAAGCGTCCACCAACTCAAGACCCAATCACAAATTAAAACGCGTTACGTACTCGGAGACTGGGAGAAAGAAGGGTGGTACCTGGCTCACCAAAACGATGCAATAACACTTCACACCTTCCCATTCGCTTAACAGCAAATTGTCTTTTAACGGGGCCTACTATAGAATGGCGGCCTTCCCTCCTGTGACTACCCATCAACTTACGCCTAAGTACTGTGCGGAGCATCCGCATTAGCTCTATGCTTGTTACGTAAGCTGGCTTTAGCATACGTATTCACTGTATCACTTTTTCAACTAAGGGCAGTAGAGCGCCTCAGCTCACTGCACTTTACTAACTTCGTCATGCCACCCCCATGCTCGAAACCTTCTGGAGACTTCATGCTTTTACATTCCACCAAAGCCGACTGGCTAGGTAATATTCGTGGCGACGTACTCGCTGGCCTTGTGGTTGCACTGGCCCTTATCCCAGAGGCCATTGCCTTTTCCATCATTGCCGGCGTTGATCCAAAAATTGGCCTCTACGCCTCTTTTTGTATTGCCGTAATTATTGCCTTTGTGGGTGGGCGACCAGGGATGATTTCCGCCGCAACCGGTGCGATGGCATTACTAATGGTCACCTTGGTTAAAGACCATGGGCTCCAGTATCTTCTTGCTGCAACCCTGCTTACGGGCCTTATTCAAATTGTTATGGGTTATTTAAAGCTGGGAAGCTTAATGAGCTTTGTCTCACGCTCGGTGGTAACAGGCTTTGTCAATGCACTCGCCATTCTGATTTTTATGGCGCAGTTACCCGAACTAACAAACGTCACTTGGCATGTTTATGCAATGACCGCCGCCGGACTGGGCATTATTTATTTATTCCCCTATGTTCCAGGCATTGGAAAAACCATCCCCTCCCCTCTGGTTTGCATACTTAGCCTGACTGTTTTCGCAATCGTCACTGGGCTGGATATTCGCACCGTTGGAGACATGGGAGAACTTCCCGATACGCTACCAATATTCTTGTGGCCCGAAGTACCGCTCACATTAGAAACCCTACAAATCATTTTTCCTTACGCCGCCGCCTTAGCCGTGGTGGGCTTACTTGAATCGTTAATGACCGCCACTATTGTGGATGACCTGACAGATACCCCCAGCGATAAAAACCGTGAATGTAAAGGCCAGGGGATTGCCAATATTGGATCGGGTTTACTTGGCGGCATGGCTGGCTGCGCAATGATTGGCCAGTCGGTGATTAATGTAAAATCCGGTGGGCGTGGTCGTTTATCAACTCTTATAGCCGGTTCAGTGTTACTGATTATGGTCGTTTTCCTTAATGATTGGGTGGCAAAGATCCCTATGGCGGCGCTGGTGGCAGTAATGATTATGGTCTCCATCGGCACCTTTGACTGGGAGTCCATTCGCAATTTGCAAAAACACCCTCTGTCCACCAACGTCGTCATGATTGCTACAGTGGTTGTCGTAGTCTGGACACATAATTTAGCCTTTGGCGTATTTGTAGGCGTGTTATTAGCTTCGTTGTTCTTCGCAAACAAAGTCAGCCATTTCATGTATGTTGAAACAGAAATGGACGAAGAAAAAAACCAGCGGACCTATCGTGTTCATGGCCAGGTATTTTTTAATTCTTCTACCAAGTTTCTCGAGCACTTTGATTTTAAGGAAGCAGTAGAGCGGATTGTTATCGACTTAAGTCGCGCCCATTTTTGGGATATTTCTGCGGTACATGCCTTGGACATGGCTGTGTTAAAATTCCGGAGAGAAGGTGCTGACGTTGAGCTAATAGGTTTAAACGAAGCCACTGAAACGATCGTGGATCGCTTTGGCGTGCACGATAAGCCCGAACAAATTGAGCGTGTACTAGGAGGTCACTAATGAACGATCAAAACGTAGTTTCATGCATCGATGGCTCAGCCTTCACAGAAGCTGTTTGTGATTATTCTGCCTGGATGGCCAAGGGCACTAATGCACCCTTAAAATTTCTTCACACCGTGGAGCAAAGCAGCACACCCGCCGTGGCCGATTTAAGTGGCGCCATCGGGCTTGGCGCATCAGAAGATCTGCTTAATGAGCTAACCGAGGTAGAACAAAACCGTAGCCGCTTACTGGTGAAAAAAGGCAACCTAATGCTTCAGGCAGCCAAGCAAAAAGCAGAAGATGCCGGCGTACATACCGTAGAATTACGACAGCAAAAAGGCGGTTTAGCTGAATCCCTGATTGAGATGGAAGAGCAGATTCGCGTACTAGTTGTCGGTATACGTGGCACTGCCCACGACTCAGGCCGAGCCGGCTTGGGCGCCCAGCTTGAAACAGTTATCCGCTCGCTGCATAAACCTATATTGGTCGTGAACAAAGAATTTAGCAAACCAGAGAAAATCATGCTTGCGTATGACGGCAGCAAAGGCTCCAGAAAAGCACTGGAAATTGTTGCTTCAAACCCCTTGTTCAAAAGCACCCCCTGCCATCTTGTGCATGTCGGCGATCAGACCAACGTAGCCGACAAACTGTTAGAAGAGGCGGCAGATGTATTAAGGGCGGCAGAAATTGAGACCACTACCGCGCGGCTCAACGGAAAAGCTGAAAATAGCCTTGCTGCATATCAAGCAGAACAGAATATTGACCTGACCTTAATGGGCGCATTCAGTCATACGCGGGTGCGAGACTTTATTTTGGGCAGTTTCACAGCAAAAATGCTACAAAAAACCCAACGGCCACTTTTGTTGCTGCGTTAAGACTTTTTTAGTCTCGCGGCTATTGGTCCAAATCAATCATTTGGCACGCAACAAAAGCACTTGTTTTCACGTGCCGAAATATTACTTGTCGCCCAACAACTGTCGAATTCTTCTCAGTAATATTTGTGCACGGAAAGGTTTAATAATAAGTTTTTCGTGCAGCTCGACATCGTAGTTCTCCGCATAACGTGACTCGTTAAATCCACTCATAAGCTGGATTTTCGAGTTTGGGAATTCTTTTCTCACAATCTTGGAAAGCTCATTGCCATCCAGGTCAGGCATCACGACATCTGATAGAACAAGGTCAATGTGCTCACTTCTCAATACTTCAAGAGCTACCTTCGCAGACCTCGCCTCAAAAACGTTGTAGCCCTGAGCACCTAATACTTCCTTAACCAGATCAAGCAAGCTTTCCTCATCATCAACAACCAGAATAGATTCACTGCCTTTAGTACTTTTAAGGCCTTCAATTTCTGCATGCTTTTTTGTACCACTGCGACCAAAATGGCGCGGAAAATAGAACTGAAAACTGCTGCCCTGACCAAGCGTTGATTCAACTTTAACAGCACCACCACTTCGTTCAACAAACCCATAAACCTGACTTAGACCCAGACCAGTACCGGCATTCCCCTTGGTAGTAAAAAACGGGTCAAAGATGTGGAGAATCGTATCAGAATCCATACCTTTCCCCGTATCCGTTACACGAAGGCTAACGTAATCTCCCGGCTCTAGGCCCGCAGGAATTGCTGATATATTGTCGAGAGACTCGTTACAGGTCTCGATAGCAAGGGTTCCCGTTGACTCCATGGCATGCATTGCGTTGATACAAAGGTTAACGAGCGCATCCGAAAAATCTCCAGAGTCTACCCAAGTATCCCAAAGGTTTTCAGATAAGTTCATTAACAACGTTATACGGGCTGTCAGTATTTTCTCCAGCATAGGCCGTTGATTACGTAATATCGCATTGATATTTACGGCATGGGCTTCACTCGGCTGGTGTTTTGAGAAAGATAAAAGTTTTTTTGTTAATTCAACACCACGCTCACCAGCTTGTTCAATGTTTTCTACATAGCCCAATAACTTTTGGTCATCATGGAGCTTCATGCCAAGTAATTCTGTAAACCCTAATATAATTCCCAACATGTTATTGTAATCGTGAGCAATGCCGCCCGTCAGCTTTCCCAGTGCATCCATTTTTTGGCTATGCCGTAACTGTTCTTCTTTTTGTTTCTCAAACGTCAAATCATGAACAGAGGCTATAAATCTCTGGTTTGTATTGTCTATTTGAGGGAGTGTTGCAATAGAGAAACGTACTGGAATAGCCTGGCCGTCTTTATTTATCACCGACATTTCCTGGGGCTGGGCACCGGAATGGCCGCCTTCGTTCTCCTGTGCTTTAGTCAGTAGTTCGTTGTACTTCTTCAGCGATTTATTCGGGACAAGATTGCCAATATCAGCTCCCAGAATCTCCTCAGTGGTATAAGAAAACAACTTTTCCGCCGCCTTGTTAATGCTTAAAATAGTGCCCTTTTTATCAAAAGAAATTACTGCATCGAGCATATTATTCAGAAGCTGCTCCTGTTCCTTCTGATGACGCGCCAGAGTTTTCTCACCGGCGATACGAGCACTAATATCTTGCACTAACGATGCAGCGCCAATGAGCTCTCCACACTCATCAACCAACGGCGTGTTATACCACTCACATACAACGGTTCGACCATCTTTAGCTTTATTTTCCCGAACAGCCTGACCGCTGGCCTTGTTGGAAATAAACGACTTCCAGCTCGTAGCGGCATTTTTATTTTCTGATGGCGGCACAATCAACTCCATATAGGAACGTCCCACCGCTTCCCTGTCGCTGTACCCAAATATTTTCTCAGCGGCAGGGTTCCAGTCTGTCACAACAAAATCTTTATCCCACTCGATCACCCCAAGCGGTGTATGGCTAAAATGCAGCTTGATACGTTTTTCGTTTTCACGTAGCGTCTGCCTCATACTATATTGCTCGGATACATCATGAAAAACGATGATACCGCCGATAATATCCCCTAAGTTATTTCGAATAGGTGCCGCACTGTCTGCAACCTGGTGCTCCTTGTTATCTTTTGCCAATAAGGTCGTGTTGTTACTCAGCGTAATGATTTTGCCAGTGGACAAAGCTTTGTAGATGGGGTTTTTAATACGAGCCCTCGTTTGTGCGTTAACGATAGAAAATACAGTATCAATTGGGTTTCCCTGAGCCTCAGAAAAAGTCCAGCCGGTAAGGCTTTCAGCAATGGGGTTCATTCGTGTCACTAGGCCAGCCTGATCAGTTGCAATGACTGCGTCACCAATACAGTCAAGAGTAAGAGAAAGATTTTCTTCGCTCTCTTTTAAGGATATTACCGATTCACTTAATTGGCTCTGCATACTCGTTAATGAATTCACCAACACATCGAGTTCATCAGGAGTTTTACCTTTTCCATTTCTCCGTTTCAGGTCAAGTTTTTCATTGATATTCGTTAGCTCTATATGTCGTGCAAATTTTGATATTCTTCGAAGGTGCTGGGTCACATATATATTAAAAAGCAACAATACAAGACCGGCAATCATAAACGTTTGTAGAGCAATAAGAATGATTGCAGAGAAAGCGCTATCATAAAACTCTCGGTTGACATCGGCAGTTGAGGCCACAATATTCAGCCGACCAATATTAAGCTGATTACCTTTGTACTCGTAAAGAATGGGGGACTCCAGCTGAATACCCCCTATAGAAGGCATTACCCCTGCTTCTGCTATAAGCTCACCATCTTCCGTTACGGAAAGATATTCGATAGACCTGAGTTCCAGCATACCGGACAAATCAAGCTTTAATGACGCAATATCTTCCACCCATATCCTTGAACCAATACTTGCCAAGTGACTATTTCGAGCCTCTTCCAAGTGCACTTCGATGTCAGCAAGGTCGCTTTGTAAGCGAAGCCCTAAAAAAATAGCAGACGTAAGAACGGTAATGATGATACTTGCAAAAAAAACAATCAGTCCAATTTTTCTGGCTAGGAGGCCAGAAAATGCCTCTTTAATCCAGTTCATTCAGAGGCCCCTTCGGAGATGTTCAGTACATATATAAATTTAATGAATTTCGAAAAAATGAAACCTATCATAGTGAAATACCTCCCCGCTAAGATAGATAGAAAACTACAGACTGGGTTCAATATTCTTATGCCTGTCGAGAATTTTTTTATACTCTCCACTCAGCTTCATCTTACGAAGAGCCTCCTCCAGACGCGGGGCCAAGGAAGCATTGCTTAAGTGAAGATAAGTAAAGGCCGGCATGGACATGAGCGCTTGATCGCTTATCAAAATATGGGATAGGCCATTTTTTTGCAAAAAATCCTGCCCAATTCCCCGAGCCATCACGGCATAATCAATCTTCCCTTTATTGAGCATACTAAAGAGCTGCTCAATGCTCTTCACTCCACTTACTCGCGCATCTTTTGGCACATTTTTTTCTATAATTTTCATGCCAATGACCAAACCGACTGATTTACCAGCCAAGCTCGACCAACCGTTGGTCAAATCAATGGGAGCATTGGAAAACACTGAAAACTCGACATCCACAACCGGCTCAGGAACCCGAACCAGACTGGGGTATTCCTTTTCAATAGCACGTGTACGAATAAACTCACCGTCAACCAGGCCATCTTTAGCCATTTTCAAGCTTCTCTCGCTGGGCAATGCAACCACCTCTAGCTCAAAACCAATCCCCCTAAATGCTTCCACAAGCACTTCATCCACAAGCCCAGTCATTTCAGTGGTATGAAAATAATTGGTGGTAACATCCGTAGTTGAAAGGGTGATCACTGGTGCTGCTAGTGAGACGCTAGAAGAGACGCACATAAAACAATAGAGAAAGGCGTGCGAATTACTTTTTAGGGATTTTAACAGTTTGTTATATAAAGACATTACCTTATTCGCCATTTTTATTTTATGGTTATGCTGGCCTGTTTTTGGCTTGCTTAAGGGGCAGAATAATATCGCACTGAGATTTTAAGCCCTTCGCCAAGAATAGCAACTCCACAAATGCGTGGCCACAAGTCCAAGCGCCTGTTTCTACAGAACTACTTTGAGAGAAACCCAAGGCTAAGTAATGATAGCAAAAGCAGCACTCACAAAATCTAAAAAGGCCTAATGCTTAACAGCTGCGCATTTTAAGGCTATTTTTAATTAGCCAGTGGCTTATGCAAGGTATATCGGCCGCCTGCCAAACAAATAGGGAGGAAATCCTAGTGAGATCATCAGATAGCGCAGCACCAAACATACTGGGTGAATCAAACAATCAACTCGCCTTGCACACACCTGAGGATTATCATTTTCATACGGTGTCACTCATCAATCAGTCGAAGCGTATTATTCAAATCTATTCCTGTGACCTCCCCAATGTTATTTTTGCGAACCAGGAAGTCACAACAGCCCTTGCCGACTTTGTACGAAAACATCGTCACGTGAACATTGAGGTTTTATTAAAAGATACCCGCCTTTTGATACAAAAACGCCCTCCACTACTAAATCTAAACAATCGGCTATCTGCGATAAAAATAAAAAAGGCCCATGAGGACTACTATTTTGGCGAGCAAACAATATTATTATTTGATAGAACTGCCTTCGTAAAAAAGCCGGAGGTTGATTCCCAAATGGGCAAGGCCTGCTATAACGACAAAGCAGATGTGCGCACTCAAAGTCTGGCATTTTCTGAATACTGGGAAAGAAGTGTTGACGACCCCAATCTAAGAGAGCAGCTGATTTAGGCGATAAACACGAAACAAATGTTCCGCCGACCTTCACGCCTTACTTTAATCTAGGAACCTCAGTTGGGCGCGAAAAAGATGTGCACCGACAGTAGGCGCTCTTAGGCGAGATGTTGGCGTGCATAGGGAACTTTTAAAATTCGTGCTCACCTTATTGGGCGTAAGCGCCGTATACGGCTGGAGATGAGCACTTTTTAAAGTTTTCTAGGTGTGTCAAGAGCTTGTACAGAATTTTTTGATCCAACTGAGATTTTTAGGTTCAAAGGCCCCTAACTTTTCCAGGAGCCCGATGCGCCCTTTATTTTTCGTCGCAGGAGTAAAGAAGGCGTTTTATTTTCCTGCTTGATAAATGACACACTTTCCAATTGTTCATTAAGGTAGGAGAAATTGTTATTAATGTTTAGCAAATATAAGTTTGTGCCTTGAAAGCATGCTTCTGCAAAACGGTAGGAGGAATCAAATGCATCGCTCAGACGATGCTGAATAACCGATGACATAAATGCCGGTGTTTTTTTCATCAGCTCCCAAGAGGATGAATAAATAACTTGCTCTCGGCCAGCCGAATCTTTCTGCACGCACATCCCTCCTAGCTGGAACTCGGGATAAAGGAAATTTTGACATTTTTCAAGGTAGGTTCTATCTGCCATTTGAGCAATAACATCGGCAGTACCAATTAAATAACCCAGGTTTCGAAGTCGCGAGTTAGAGATAGGGATATCTTCAATGGCCTTTTCATACCCTGTGAAATGTACGAGCCCCTTTGCCGTCGCCGAATGGCTCGCCATACCGAGTGTTTTGAGAATATCACTTAAAAATTCCGCACTGCGGGAAACGTGTATCTTGGTAAACTCCGCCCCATGCTCGACGCGCGTCTCACTCTTCCTGCGCAAATACCCCACGTCATGAAATAAAGCCGTCAACACGCCTGTAGTCACGTCTTTATCGGAAAGACAGCTCGAACTATCAGACTGTTGCTGATAGCCCCAGATCAGTCGTGCTGTGGCCAGAGTGACATCCAACACATGCTGTTTATTATGGTAATCCGTTTCACAGCGATGATATGAGGCGTTGCGCCCATCATAGAGCGCATCAAAAATCTCAAAACCATTTTCAATGGTCTGAAATTCACTGGATGACACACTGCCACTAAAGAGCTGCCTTACCGCCTCACAGACTTGGCTAGTATCGGAGACGCACACTTTGTTGCTAACGTCATATTCGGATCGTCGCTGCCCATTTAAAACCAACTTAATGTCAGCGTTGTGACGAAAACTGCCAAGCTCTTTGTCTTGCTTTTGATGGTTCTTGATAGCCACAAGGGTTCTACCTTGCTTACCACAACCGCCAGGGATTCCCACTTCCATTAAATTTAACAAACGCACAATGCCAAATGCTCCAAACGAATCTACTAAAAATAAACTAAACCAAGCCTTACACCTTAGAGAAGTATACTTTCCGAACAGACTCTTACTCCGTGCATAGGTCACAGAACATACGAAAACCTCAGTAGTGGAGAAAACTTAAGCTCCCCCTACACTGACATGTGCCCCTAACTAAAGGACTATGCAACAGGAACTTTCCTAAGGCTCTGCCACGCCCGCTCAAGGCGCACGCCATGGGCACGATCAGGCATCATCAGCATAACCTTGTCCCGTAACCAACGCTTATGGACATCGGGATCTGAATCGGCCCAGTAGTCGGCGTTTTCTGTCGAAACCACAAGCGCTTTAACCTGCTCCCTCAATCCGCTAATAAATATCTGGTTCTCAACAGCTTCCGGGTCAGAAAAGTCAGCGCCTTGTATTGAAACAAGCACAGCAAAACTTTGTTCGATAAAAGACTCCGGCCAAGCATAAAGACGTGCTAACCGCAGCATATAGCTGACTCCAGCGGCCATTACATAGAGTGCTTCCAAGGGGGAAAAAGGCTTAATATAATCGGCATAGCCATCTCCCTCCAACAAGCTTGAAGCGGGACATATACAACCATCCAGCGTCAAGCGGCCTCGCTTTAACTCGGGCATAAAAGGAAGCACTTTATCTTCTTCAATACGAGCTCCTTCTATTATTCCGCCAAGGTGCAAAATTTTTATGTGGGGCCGAGCCATAGACACGGAGAAGTCACACGCGGCTACAAGCAGCTCATCCGCATCCTCTGCGCAGGTTACGAATGTCTTACTGCCATCAAGTTTGTAGCCTTCGCCTTCGCCTTGCATTGAGGTCTGTATCGCTTTGGGGCGATTCCCACCCTGTTCACTAACGCAAAAAGCAGCGATCTTATCGGGGTTTAACATGGGAAACTTTGCGTGAAGCGCAGCCTGATAACCTGAAAGAAAAACATAGGCCAGGCGATCCGACAGAAAGCCACCAGCCATGGCCTTATCAAGCCACGTGCTATACCGCCCTAAATTAGTAAATATCTCTGACCTCCACTGAGAAACAGAGTAACCCTCCGTCGATAAACTCAGTGCTACATCTTCACGTAAAAGAAGAGAAACCAGTTCTTTATCTAACATTAAAAACTCCTGAAAGCGTACTTTAGGGCATTTCTAAAAATTGCCTTTTTACCCGATAGCGGCGTCAGCTCCATACTCAATTCCTCATGTAGCCCTTGCACACTCGGTTTTGGCTTCCTGTGTCACTCTACCTCCTCCATCCCTGGAGTCGTGCGGGTTTCCTTGATCTCGAATGAAAATTCTAATTTTTAGAGACGCCCTTTATAACGAAAAAATATAGCTTGACGTGGCGGCCAGTGTAGCAAGTTTATATACAGACAAGCGATGACCATTAAGATGCACAACACCCTGATCTATGAAGGCCGAAAACTTGTAAGCTGGAAATATTTGGCTTTAATTATTATGAGTGATACCAAATTAACATAACGAATGCTAAAGCTGATTATTACCATAGCATTTCGCCACACTAATAGTTTTCATCCGTGGCATCAAAGAGGTTGCAATGTACCAGGTAAGGCTTAAAGAAACCGGCAAAGACCCAGTATGGATTGTCCCCCCCAAACTTTCCATTGGTAGCGCGAATGACAATGACATCATTCTCAAAAAAGACGGCATTAAACAGCACCATGCTGACCTGGTATTAAAAGACCATCTTATATATCTGCTACCAGATAAAAGTGCTAATGATGTATTAATAAATGGTAAGAAAATAAGCCAATCACACCCCCTTAAACAGGCTGACATCATTCAGTTATGTAATACTGAACTTGAAATTTTGGAGCCAAAAAGTAACGATTTAACACATGACTTCATCCAGGATTCAATTTCTGATAAGTGGTATATCGAAATAATAAGTGGTGCCCAAGTGGGTCAACGCTACCCACTCAAAAAATCGAATACTATTGGCCGTTCTCCCGACTGCGGAATTCAATTTATAGAAGATAATATTTCAAGAAAACATGCCCGTCTCGATATCATTGGTGGAGCTGTAAAAATCACTGACATGGGGTCCGCGAATGGCTGTCTGGTAAATGATACAAAAATAACCAGTGCATATGCCAGACCCGGAGACATTCTTAAAATAGGTCAAACAGAATTGAGTATTGGCGGTCCATTTCTAGATGCGGATAAGACCGTTATCAGCGCCCCTTCAAGTAAACCCATATTAAATGAAACCCCCAAGAGCAACCCTTCCCATAAAGCCAAAAGCAATACCTTTATAAGAAGGGAACAGATTCTTGAGTCGAAACAGGCATTACATGATTTAAATAATAATTCTGACAACAAAAACACCAAGCCACT
Source organism: Gammaproteobacteria bacterium UBA3067 (assembly GCA_002366835.1). Taxonomy (GTDB): domain Bacteria; phylum Pseudomonadota; class Gammaproteobacteria; order Pseudomonadales; family UBA3067; genus UBA3067. The sequence continues at coordinate 63,636 of DFBZ01000081.1, read as the reverse complement.
TATCTGGATCAGCGCGACCCTGCTGGTGCTAGCGGTACTAACTTCTATTTTACTTGTCTCTTTTTAGTCTTGGGTTCAAATAATAAGTACATAGCTTGTGCGTTTACATAGGATGACGGAGGACTTTTGAGGAAGTTCGAAAACTCGCAATATCTAAAAAGAGCGGCTGAATTAAACTCTAACACCCTCTCTGAGTAGCTGCCTTCTTCTCAGATAACTACCCTATCTTCTCAGAATTAAAACGGTTGCGAAGAAAAACCTGTGCATTGCTTGAAGCCTGACCAGCGCAAGCGACTGCATCTTCGATCAGCCCATGGTCGGCTGACTTTTCACAAACCGGGTCTGTCGCGTCTGCATCACCTGTGAGCAAATAGGCTTGGCAGCGACAGCCGCCAAAGTCTTTCTCTTTCTCGTCACAACTGGCACAGGGCTCCTTCATCCAGCCATAACCACGGTAATGATTAAAGGCTGGCGAGTCGTACCAAATAGAACGAATGTCGTGATCTTTAACGTTGGGAAACTCTATGTCGGGAATCAGTTTTGCGCTGTGGCAGGGCTGAGCCAGACCCTCTGGGTCTACGGTGAGGAACATACTCCCCCAACCATTCATACAGGGCTTCGGGCGTTTTTCGTAATAATCAGGAATGATATAAAAGATTTTCATGCCTCCTTTTAGTTTCTCCTGATATTCGTGGGCGATAGCTTCTGCACGCTCAAGCTGCTCCTTACTTGGCAGCAGAAGATCTCGATTTTTCAGTGCATAGCCATAGTACTGGGCGGATGCCAGCTCCACATAATCCACATTCAGCTCTATACACATCTCCAAAATATCGCGCATTTTATCGATATTGCCTTTGTGAATAACAATATTCAGCACCACTGGAAGTCCAGCCGCTTTGATGGCTTGCGTCATACGTTTTTTGTGTAAAAAACTGCTTGCTCCAGCGATCTGGTCATTCAGCACTTCTTCTGGGGCCTGAAAACTCACTTGAATATGATCCAGACCTGCTTTCTGCAGCTTCTCCAGGCGTTGTTCATTCATACCTAGGGTTGAGGTGATCAAGTTGGTGTAATAGCCCATCTGCCGCGCTTCACCCACCAGCACTTCTAGGTCTTGCCGCACCAAGGGCTCGCCGCCGGATAGACCCAACTGTACAGCGCCGATTTCCCGCGCCTGTTGAAAAACTCGCACCCAATCTTCGGTGTCCAACTCCTGTTTGTAACGGCTAAAATCTAGGGGGTTAGAGCAAAACCCACATTGCAAGGGGCAACGGTAGGTTAACTCCGCCAGTAACCAGCGGGGAGCTGTTATCTTTTCAATATTCGATCCAGCCATTGGCACTGGCTTCCTCTAAAAATTCAAGTATATCGGCTTCTAAACTACCTGCAGCTGGGAACTTGGCTTCGAGTTTAGCTATAAGTTGGAGTACATCCTGCTTGCCATCGCAAAGCTGAAGGATCTCGGATGCACTGTCGTTTAAGGTAATCATCCCTTCTGGGTATAGCAACACATGGGCATCTTGCGCTGGCTCCCACTGCATTCTAAAAAGAGATTTCAGTTTTGGAATAGATTGCACACTTAAACGCTCAGTCAAGACAAGCCTCCTTCGCTGGCAATATTGTGATAGGGCGCTCGTTCATACACGTAGGCCATTGTCATGGCATCGAGCATTGTCCACAGTATGTCTAATTTAAACTGAAGTATTTCCAAAGCCCGCTCTTGCAAAGCCCGGGTATTAAAAAAATCCAGGGTAATGGCTAAACCATGCTCTACATCCCGTCGTGCTTCAGCTAAGCGATTACGAAAGTAGTCGTAGCCCTCCACGTCGATCCAAGGGTAATAATCAGGCCAGCTATCCAGACGTTTCTGATGAATAGTGGGGGCAAAAAGTTCGGTTAGCGAAGAACAAGCCGCTTCCTGCCAGCTGGCTTTACGCGCAAAGTTTACATAGGCATCTACAGCAAAGCGCACTCCAGGAAGCACATGTTCTTGAGAAACAATTTCCTGTTTTGTCAGGCCCACCGCTTCACCGAGGCGAATCCACGCTTCGATGCCACCTTCTGCACCCTCATAGCCATCGTGATCCAGAATTCGTTGCACCCAATGCCGACGTACCTCACGATCGGGGCAGTTCGCCATCACATTCGCATCTTTTACCGGAATCATAATTTGGTAATAAAAGCGATTAGCCACCCAACCCTGTATCTGCTTTTGGCTGCATTTGCCGCTGTTCATATCAATATGAAGCGGGTGGTGAATATGGTAGAGGCGCCCCTTGTCTCTTAATTTCTGCTCAAATTCATCCCTGCTCCAGGGCTTTTCAATAGTTTCTGCCTGACTCACAACACTATCTCCATACCGTCATAGGCCACTTCGATGCCCTCATCATCAAGAATTTTTCGCTCAGCCGAATCATTATTCAAAATGGGGTTGGTATTATTGATATGGATTAACACCTTGCGGGATTTATCGTATCCATTGAGTTGCTCAATCATGCCGCCAGAACCAGACTGAGGCAGATGCCCCATATCTTTGGCGAGTTTGGTTCCAACACCATTGAGCGCCATCTCATCTTCTTGCCAGAAAGTACCATCGATCATGATGCAATCTGCATCGGCCATTTCATCTTTTAACGCAGAAGGAATGTTATAAACCCCCGGTGCATACACACACTTTTTGCCATTGCTGTCATCGGTAATCACTAAGGCAATGTTGTCACCGGGGTGATGGTCATTTCTATGAGGAGAGTACGGTGGTGCTTTTCCCTCAATGGCGTAGCTGCGAAATGACAAACCCGGTACTTGCGGCATATCGAAATTCTGCCCGCCAATGGGCAAGCTATGGTGGTGAATCCCCCCGTTCCAACTTTCCAACAGCTTGAAAATTGGAAAGCCAGTGGTGAGATCCTGATAAACCATATCGCTGCAATAAACATGGTGCGGGCAGCCTTCACGCAGCATAAGCAAACCGGTGGTATGGTCAATCTGGCTATCCACAAAGAGAATAGCCTTGATGGGAGACTCCCTCAAACCCCTTGGGTGAAGCGCAGGAGTATGGGAAAGCTGTGCCAGTATATCCGGCGATGCATTACACAGCAGCCAGTTTTCCCCATCAGCAGAAATAGCAATGGAGGATTGTGTACGTGCTTGCGCATTAAGGGTTCCAGCCCTTAGCCCCGAACAATTCGAGCAACTGCAATTCCACTGAGGAAAACCACCGCCGGCACCGGCACCTAAAACAACTATATGCATAAAATTAACCTCTTTTATCTTAACTTCTGGACATTTATCAACTAACTGAAGGAATATGCCACAAACTGGCTATATCGAAGAAAATACTGAGTAAAATACAAGTACGATCATTTAGATAGACAAAAGTACACAGATCATCGAGAAGCAGAACAACAAAAAGAAGGGAGCAAAGGAGGGGAAACTAAAAAACCCCGCCGAGCGGGGTTTTGAGTGCTTATCGAGAGTAACAGTACATTGTTACTTCGAAACCAACACGAATGTCTTTATACGCAGGCTTAGTCCACATAGTGGTAACTCCTTGAATAATTATAATTAGCGAGTAAGTTAAAAATTGCTGACTCAGGCCAGCCAGATGCTAGTTTCCGCACTGACCACCACAAGTATTGAGGAGCATAATAGATGTTGCCACCAAAATCTAGTATTGAAGAGACTCACAAGGCATACAGCCACTGGCTTTCCCCTATTACAGCTACCATGGTGGCGCAACAAAGGAATTCAGTACAAGACCTTATCCACTGCGGCAATACCCCGTTATGGATCAAGTGCATAAGCGAAGAAAGCGGCCGCTTTTCCATCCACTCACTCCCTAGCGCCGATACGGAAGCACGCGAACTCACCGCCTTCCCGTTTAATGTACGCAGCAAAGTACATGAGTATGGAGGGGCTGCCTGCCTGTACATGGAAGATGAGATCATCTTCAGCAATTTCAATGATCAAAGACTCTACCGCTTAAGCCTTAAAGAAACAGCATCCGTTAAAGAGCCCAGTGTTAATACGCCCCAGCCCATCACCGCTGAAGGCCCTTTCCGTTATGCAGATGCGATATGGGACCAAAAGCGAAAACGTATTATCTGTGTAATGGAAGATCATTCAAACTCGGATAGTAAACCCATCAATACCTTGGTCACTATTGATCCCGTAAGTGGCAAAACACAGCCGCTTTGTAGCGGTGCAAATTTTTATGCGAACCCGAGAGTCAGCCATTGCGGTACCCAGATATGCTGGCTGAGCTGGAACCACCCCTATATGCCTTGGGATAGCACCAATTTATGGCTTGCCAAGCTAAACGATAAGGGTGAACTAGAAGACGCCATGCTTATAGCAGGTGCCAACGACGAATCAGTGATACAAGCCCGCTGGGGCAAAGACGGAGCCTTATATTTCATTTCCGATAGAAACAACTGGTGGAATATCTACTGCCATAATGACACAACAGTTACAGCAATTTGCCCCTTTGAGGCGGAGTTTGGAAAAGCCATGTGGGTTCTCGGACAACATAGCTACGATATATGCGAAAACGGCGATATCGTAACTGCCTATTCAAAAAACGGGCAATGGTATATTGGTCGCATTTCAGTACAGAGTTTCGGTAAGCCTGAGGCATTACAGCAGCTGCTTGGCCCCTACCCCGACATTAAAAAGCTTTTCCTGAGCGACGATAAACTCACTTTTATGGCCGGGCAAGCCGAGAGCGAAGACCTTATTATTCAATACGACCTAAACACCTCCACCTCTAACACCCTCGTGGGCTTAAAAGAAAACAAGGATTTTTCCGGCTATATAAGCAAAGCGGAAGAACTCCGATTTAAAACTGCCGATGGATCAGAGCTTAACGGCTTTTATTACGCCCCTCAAAACAAAGACTATGAGCAATCCACTTCCAATCCACCGCCTCTAATTATCAAAACCCACGGTGGGCCAAGCTCCTGCGCGAGCAGCGCCCTGGATTTATCAATCCAGTTCTGGAGCAGCCGAGGGTTTGCAGTATTCGATATCAATTATCGTGGCAGCACCGGCTTTGGCCGAAACAATCGAAAAAAGCTGTACGGGAACTGGGGTGTGGCGGATGTCGAAGACTGCGTGTGCGCCACAGAGTTTTTAGTCAAAACTGGCCGCGCCCACCCTAAACAACTCATCATAAGAGGCCATAGTGCTGGGGGATATACCACTCTAGCAACACTCACCTACAGCAATACATTTCATGCGGGTGCCAGTTACTATGGTATTAGTGACTTAAAAGCGCTCGCTCAGGAATGCCATAAATTTGAATCCTGTTACGTGCAGCAATTATTGGATGAGCCCGACCTATCTTCTACCATTTACCAACAACGCTCCCCGCTTTTCCACGCTGATCAACTGTGCTCGCCAGTTATATTTTTCCAGGGCGCTCTAGACAAAGTTGTTCCACCAAACCAGGCGCAAGCCATGGTTTCTGCCCTGAAAGAAAAACATATCCCTGTGGAATATATTGAGTTTGCAGAGGAAGCTCATGGGTTTCGTAACAACGAAAATATTGAAACCGCGCTAAACAGCGAATTGGCCTTTTACAAGGAAACATTAAGCTTATAGCTAAAACGAGCCAGAGCAATGCCCCAATGCAGGTTTACTTTAGGGCACAAGCGACTATCTTTTTTATTAGTGCTGCGTATTAAAGACGCCTCCCCCTGCTTTCCTTATTTCAAGCCATCGAATATTGCTTATGCTTCCAAAAGAAACTCATCTAACTAAACCAGAAGCTATCCTCTTTGACTGGCACGGCACCTTGGTAGACACCTCTGATGCCATGTTTGAAGCAATGGAGGAGATGCTGCCAAAACTGGAAGATCTCGATCTCGTTAAGCGCCTTACACCAGAAAAATATTGCCGAACAGAGGATGATGTAAAACTTGTCCGTTACATCAGGATATTCCGCCGACTTCACCCAAAAATTCTGGCTGAGCGTCGTGTCTCCCGCACCGATATTTTTAATGCGATTTTTGGCAAAGATATCGAAGCAAAAAATATTGCCCACGAAGCCTACAACAACTGTTATCGAAACTATTACGGTAAAGTGCATCCTTTCCAAGCCGGAATTAGCCAGTACCTTGAAGTCGTTCAATCCTTGGGAATTGATCTGGGCATCGCCACCAACCGTAGCCGAGAATTTTTAGAGCACGAACTAAATACCATCAGCGGCGGAGAATGGAAACCATTCTTCTCAGCCATTTGCTGTGCCGATGATGTCAGCAGCTACAAGCCTGCACCGGAAGTTTTAAAAACAGCACTTCAATCTATAGGACGCGAACCATCAAAACATATTTGGTATATAGGTGATAGCCACCAGGATATTTTCACCGCAAAGAATGCGGGAGTGACGGCCATTCTTTACAATGGGCACTGCTGGGATCGCGCTTATATCGATCAACTATTTAAACACCGCTCAGAAAACTATCGCCCTGACGCAGTGTTGAATAGTTATGACGAACTGATGGACTTACTAGAACGAGTTGATCAGCATCAAAGCAGCGCTTATAGGCAGAAAGTGAAGGCATTACGCCCAAAACTATTCAAGCCGCCAGAACCGCCATCCATTCACGTCGAGGCTGACTGGCACCCCTGGGTAGCGGATATTACGCCACCTCAAGCTATATTATTTGATTGGCATGCAACATTGGTGGACACCCTCGATGCTATGTACCACGCGGTGGATGATATGCTGCCAGAGCTCAAGAAAAACGGTCTACTGGAACGCTTAGCTGACCCTGAAAATAGCAAATCAACAGAAGACGCCCGCCTTATCGAGTACGTTAGAGATCACGCCCAGCTCCATCCAAAAATAAAAGCCGATAGAAAGATTTCCCGCACCGATATCTTTGAAGTGCTGTTTGGTGAAGATCACGAAGCCAAACAGCTTGCCCATAAAGTCTTCACCCGTCATTACCGCAATCACTACGGAACCGTTCTGCCGCTTGAACCTCAGGTAAAGAACATGTTAATGGGCCTAGGGGCACTAAATCTGAGATTGGGTATTATCACCAACCGCGATCGAGAGTTTTTTGAATACGAACTTAGCGCTGTGGAAGAAGGCGAATGGACAGAATTATTCGAAACCAATGTCTGTGGTGATGATACACGCTTACGCAAACCCCACCCAGACCAACTACTTAAAGCAAGCGAGCAGCTTCATCTTCCTTCACAAAAAAACGTCTGGTATGTAGGGGATAGTACAACGGATATCATTGCGGCCAAACGTGCAGGCCAAACTGCGGTATTCTTTAATGGCGCACAGTGGGATCTTCCCTGGTTAGAAAAAATATTTCCCGGTAGTGATAGATTTCCACATAAGCCAGATGTTGTGGTTAACGATTTTTCAGAATTCTGGGCCTTGGTACTGGCCTGTTTAAGCAAGTAGCAAACTGAGCCATACCTCACTCATTACCGAATAGCTGGGTAAAAGGCTGACTACCCAACTCAACAAAACCACTTTCGCTTTTTACCAGCATAAAGATAGCCATTTTGTTCTCATTCGCATATTCCAGTGCTAACTCAGGCCCCATCACCATAAACATGGTTGCCAAACCATCAGCCATCATACAGCTTTTATGCAATACGGTGACGGAGGCCAGTTTATGTGTAATTGGCTTTCCTGTTTTTGGGTTGATGGTATGAGAATAACGCACACCTTCCTTTTCAAAATAATTCCTATAATCGCCGGATGTAGCCAAAGCCATATCCTGAATAGTAATCACTTTTTGTATGGCTCTGGTGTTTGAGAGAGGCGACTCAATGGCAATCTTCCAGGCCCTACCATTTGGTTTCACGCCCATTGCGCGAATTTCTCCACCCACTTCCACCAAAGCACTTTCAATATCATTGGAAGACAGGAGCCCTAGCACCTTATCCACACCGTACCCTTTTGCGATAGAAGATAAATCGAGGTACAAATCACTGTCTTTTCTTAGCGCTTTCTTTTTATTATCCAACGACAGCTTTTCATATCCGGTGCGGGAAAAAGCCTCAGCCAGCTCTGATTCAGAGGGAACTTTATCTAGGTGGGGAGATGGACCGAAACCCCATAAATTAACCAGCGGGCCAACCGTTATATCAAAGGCACCTTGCGACGCCATACTTAAGCTCTGGGCGGTGGAAATAACAGTATAAAGCGCTTCTGAAATAACAAACCAATCCTCCGGCGTAGAGGCATTATACAAACTCAGCTCAGAAGTATTTTGATAGGTAGACATTTGTTCGTTTACTTCGGCAAGAACCGTTTCGACCTTAAGGGACAAGCTTTCCAGTTCCTTTGCACGAGAAGAAGGAAGAACCAGCTTGATGTTATAGCTAGTGCCCATTGTCGGCCCAGATAAGCTATAAACCTGTGACTCAACATAAAGCTTGGAATCTTGAGCGAAGGAACTTGAAAAAGAAGACGAGGAGCGGGGATCCTCTTGAAGGGTGTCAGGCTTTTTCTGACAGGCCACTAAGCCCAACCCTACAAACATAAGGCCAAGCAAAGAGGAAAAGAAAGTGCTTTTGATATTCAACTTAAAGTCTTGGGCGGGTTACACCGCCCATTTTCACAACACACTAATTATCCGCCAAAATCATCAAGCAGAATATTATCGCGCTCGACACCAAGATCAATCAACATATCAATCACAGCCTTTGTCATCATTGGTGGTCCACACATATAGTATTCACAATCTTCTGGCGCATCATGTTTTTCAAGATAATTATCATACAGCACGTTGTGGATAAAGCCGGTTAAGCCTGTCCAGTTATCTTCTGGAAGAGGGTCAGAAAGAGCCACATGCCATTCAAAATTATCGTACTTTTTAGCCAGTTCATCGAACTCTTCAACATAAAACATTTCACGTAGACTTCTTGCACCATACCAATAGGTGATTTTGCGTTTACTATTCAACCTCAATAGTTGATCGAAAATATGGGAGCGAAGAGGTGCCATACCCGCACCGCCTCCGACAAACACCATCTCTGCATCAGTGTCTTTCGCAAAAAACTCACCAAATGGCCCGTAAACCGTCACCTTATCACCTGGCTTCAAGTTAAAGATCCAGGATGACATCTTACCAGGAGGGATTCCTTGTGAACCCGGAGGAGGAGAAGCGACACGAATATTAAATTTAACGATGCCCTTCTCTTCGGGGTAGTTCGCCATTGAGTATGCACGCACAACCGTTTCATCAACAGTAGAAACATTATCCCAAATTTTAAAACGATCCCAGTCACCCTGATATTCTTCTTCAATATCAAAATCACGATAATTTACCATGTGGGGTGGGCACTCTAGCTGCACATAACCACCCGCTCGGAAGTTCACGTTTTCACCTTCAGGAAGCACCAGCACCAGCTCTTTAATAAAGGTCGCGACGTTATTATTGGAACCAACGGTACATTCCCATTTTTTAACGCCAAAGCAGGAATCTTCCACTTCAATTTTCATATCCTGTTTAACAGGAACCTGGCAAGATAAGCGCCAACCATCCCGTGCTTCACGCTTATTAAAGTGTGTTTCTTCAGTGGGTAAAATGTCACCGCCACCTTCGAATACCCGCACTTTGCACTGGCCACACGTACCACCACCGCCACAAGCAGAGGAAACAAATATTTCCTGATCAGACAGAGCGGTCAATAATTTCCCGCCCGCGCTACAGTCCACCGCTTTGTCGGGGTCATCATTGATTTCAATATGCACAGCACCAGAACTTACTAGCTGAGATCGTGCGACAATTATTACCGCAACCAAAGCCATAATAATGGCGGTGAACATCACCACACCAAATATAATTTCGAGATCCATTAACGTACAGCCCTTCTGTAATTTTTTATTGGTATATTAAAGTTGAACGCCAGAAAATGACATAAAGCCCAGCGACATTAAACCTACAGTAATAAATGTGATGCCTAGACCTCTCAAGCCTTCTGGTACATCGCTGTATTTCAACTTTTCACGAATACCAGCCAGAGTCACAATTGCCAACGCCCACCCAACTCCTGCACCGAAGCCATAAACAACGCTTTCACCAAAGTTATACTCACGCTCCACCATAAACAGTGAAGCACCCAAGATAGCGCAGTTAACGGTAATAAGCGGTAGGAAAACGCCAAGCGCGTTATACAAAGCAGGCACATATTTATCGAGCACCATTTCCAGTATCTGTACCACAGCGGCAATAACACCGATGTAGGTCAAGAGACCTAAAAAGCGCAAATCCACACCAGCCAGGTCTTCACTAATCCAACTTAATGCACCCTCATTAAGAAGAACCGACAGAAGTAATTGGTTAATGGGAACCGTGACGGCCAGAACAACAATTACGGCAATTCCTAAACCAATTGCACTTTCTACTTTTTTTGATATCGCAATAAAGGTACACATCCCTAAAAAGAATGCTAGCGCCATATTTTCAATAAAGACGGCCTTTATAAATAAGCTGAGATAATGTTCAAACATACCTTACTCCTAGAACGCGTCTTGTACTTTAGTGTGACTGGTGATTTTAAAATCAGCCGCTTCAACCTGCTCTGTTTTCACAGCGCGAAGTCCCCAAATGATTAGACCAATCAAAAAGAAAGCGGAAGGAGGGAGTAACATAATTCCACAGGCAACATACCAACCTCCATCTGAGACCAGCGGAAGGACCTCCATTCCAAAAAGCTTCCCTGAGCCAAGCAGCTCACGTAACACACCCAGAGCAAGCAACATAGCGCTATAACCAAGCCCATTACCGATGCCATCTAGAAAACTAGGCACTGGTGGGTTTTTCATAGCAAACGCTTCTGCACGCCCCATAACAATACAGTTTGTAATAATCAATCCGACGAAAACGGACAGATCCTTACTGATACCATAAGCGTAAGCTTTCAGCACTTGATCAACCACAATTACCAAAGAGGCAATAATAATCATCTGTACGATAATACGAATACTACTTGGTATGTGACTACGAATAGAGCTGATAAAAAAGCTTGAAAATGCCGTTACCAGAGTTAAAGCAATACACATTGTTAAAGTAGTATTTAAATTGGTAGTTACAGCCAGAGCTGAACATATACCCAGTATCTGCAGACCTATGGGATTGTTATTGAAAATTGGCCCTAGCAGGATCTCTTTAGTGTTAGGCGAATCTGACATTTTTATACCCCCTCGCTTCGAATCTTATCGAGAAATAAACCAAATCCATCATTACCCATCCAAAACTGAACCAGATTGGTAACACCGCGACTCGTCAGAGACGCACCAGCGAGCGCATCAACCTGGTGTACTTCTTGTGGTCGTCCTACTTCAACACCACCTTTCTTCAAGTTAATGGCAGCGCTGCCATCACTTTTATAGACTTGCTTTCCTGGCCACTGCCCCTTCCACTTGGGGTTATCTACTTCGCCACCCAGACCAGGGGTTTCTGCATGCTCATAGAAGCCTAAACCTGCCACCGTATTCAGGTCATGCTCTAAAGCAATAAAGCCATAAAGCGTAGACCACAAACCGTAACCGTGGACGGGCAATATAATTTTATCCAGGCCGCCTTCGTTATTACGATACAAATAAACCGCCGCATATTTTGCGCGAGAACGAATGGATGCTATATCCATATCTGCAGGCACGGCCACGTTATTACCGGGCGTTTTTGCAGCTTTACGTTGGTCATAGAGGCTTACATCACTAACACCCAGCTCTGTTAACTCTGCCTGCGTTGCGAAGCGGCCTTCGCTGACATTCACGAGCTTTACTTCAATCTTGGAGAATGCATCCTTCACCGACTGGCCGGACTTTAATAGGCCTGCAGCAGCAAGTATATTTTTTTGCTTATCGAGCAGTTTGTTTTCATTTTGAATCGGCTTTAAAGACACTGCCGCTACCGAAACGATGACGGAACAAACGAGACAAAGTAAGGTGGCGACAACAACCGTTTTACTAACAGAATCATTAGACATTGCGCGCACTCCTGCGTTTGATATTTGCCTGTACTACAAAGTAATCAATAAGCGGGGCAAAAAGGTTGGCAAAGAGTATTGCTAACATCATGCCCTCAGGAAATGCCGGGTTAATAACACGAATCATCATAACCATGACGCCAATTAATATTCCGAAACACCACTTTCCTGTATCGGTCATCGATGCAGAAACAGGGTCTGTCGCCATAAAAGTCATGCCAAATGCAAAACCACCAAGCACAAAATGCCAGGCTGGGGATATCCCAAACATTGGATTGGAATCACTGCCAACAACATTAAACAGTACAGACGTTGCTACCATACCGAAAAGCACACCCAGCACAATTCGCCACGAGGCAATCTTACTGATCAACAAAACGGCCAAGCCTAAAAGAATTGCAATGGTTGAAGTTTCACCCACCGAACCCGGAATGGTACCCAGAAATGCATCCATCCAAGTGATGCCTTGCGCCTGAATCGCTGCAACACCACCTTCGGCAGCAAGCCCTAGCGCAGTCGCGCCAGTCACACCATCAACTGCAATCCAGACGGCATCACCAGACATCTGTGCCGGATAAGCAAAAAATAAGAAAGCGCGGCCAGTCAAAGCAGGGTTAAGGAAGTTTTTACCGGTACCACCAAACACCTCTTTGCCAAGGACAACGCCGAAGCTGATTCCCAGCGCCACTTGCCACAGGGGAATAGAGGGTGGGCATATCAAAGCAAAAAGAATCGAAGTTACAAAGAAGCCTTCATTCACTTCATGGCCACGCACGGAAGCAAAAAGAACTTCCCAGAAACCACCCACTATAAATGTCACAGCATAAATAGGCAGGAAGTAAACGGCACCATAAACGAAGTTGTCCCACACACTGGATGCGTCATGAGCAGCAAACATTTCGATGATCGCTCCGTGCCAACCCGCTAGCGTATCTATTCCAGCAGCGGCCATTGCAGTATTACCCTGCAGACCAACGTTATACATTCCGAAGAACATCGCCGGAAAAGTCGTCATCCATACGAGAATCATGATGCGCTTTAAATCTATGGAATCTCTCACATGGGACGCACCCTGAGTCACATCCTTAGGCTTATATAAGCCGGTATCAACGGCTTCAAACAATGCGTACCATTTTTCGTACTTTCCGCCCTTTTCAAAGTGCGGCTCTATCTTATCTAAAACTTGTCTTAATCCCACAGAGCTAGCCCTCAACTTCAATTCGCGTCAGATTTTCCCTAAGAACAGGACCGTATTCGTACTTCCCCGGACAAGCATAAGTACAAAGTGCCAGATCCTCTTCATCTAACTCAAGGCAACCAAGTGCCTGAGCTGCATCAGTATCTCCAACCAAAAGGGAGCGCAGCAGCTGCGTTGGTAGTATGTCCAAGGGCATCACCGTTTCGTAAGTGCCCACTGGAACCATTGCGCGCGCGCTTCCGTTGCTAGATGAGTTAAAGGGGAAGAGCTTTCCAGCCATGATTTTTGAAGCAAAAACATTCAGTACGGAATGTTTATCTGCTCCGGGCCTTAAATAGTGGAGTATCTGACGCTCTGCTTCACCTTCCTGAATAGCCGTGATTTGCTGGTGGTATCGCCCCAGGTAGGCTGTTTCATCAGAGAATGTACGCCCACTCAAAACTGAGCCAGAAATAATTCTGTTTTTGCCTTCGCTCAGGACATTTTCTGTCAAATCAGCAATGGAGGCACCAATACGTGTTTTCACAAGACCGGGGTTCGCCACCTGAGGCCCTGCCAATGATATTGTACGTGACACGTCTAACTGCCCCGAAACGAAAAGCTTCCCGATTGCCACAACGTCCTGATAGTTAATGCTCCATACCGTACGTTCTGAAGAGGCACCAACAAGAAAGTGGATATGAGTACCTGCTAGGCCAGCAGGGTGTGGCCCAGAAAATTCTTGTACCTGAACGTTTTTATGGGAGATAGCCGGAACATCTGAATTCGGTGCTTTACACACATAAACAGCACCGTCAGTTAGATGAGTAAGTACGGTCAGTCCGTCACAAAAAGCCTCTTTTGAGTCCGCCATTACCACAGCAGGATCCGCTGCAAGCGGATTACTATCCATCGCGGTAATAAAAATGGAGTGCGGAACGGATTCTATTGCTGGAACCTTGCTATAGGGGCGGGTGCGAAAAGATGTCCATAGTCCTGAGTCATTCAGGGTTGTCTGGACTTCCCCACGAGTCAAATTAGGTAGCTTTTGCTGAGGATGCGCAGGGAAGCTTACTTTCTCTTCCTCGTTATCAATCTCGATAACAAGCGAAAGGAGAACACGCTTGGCACCACGATTAATTGCAACGATCTTACCAGCGCCAGGAGCTGTAAATTTAACGCCTGGGTTTTTCTTGTCAGTAAAAAGCACCTGCCCTAACTTTACATGGTCCCCGGCTTTGACTTCCATCGTAGGCTTTAACCCTACGTAGTCACCCCCGAGAACAGCGACAGTTTTACTTTTAATCGCATTGGTCTCTACAACTTGACTCGGCCCGCCGGATATTGGCAGATCAAGACCTCGTTTCAGTTTAATCATAGCTTCCAGGTATTCTTATTTTAAATTGAAATATCACAACGATTCAGAGTTATCCACTCAGATATATGTAGTACACCACCAGCGTACGCAATGAGAAGCAAGGGTGGCATCTGACGTGATCGCCGCAGGGAAGCAGCAAGCTCACCCACGGCAAATATATCGCGGCCAAATTATAGTGGTCTCATTACAGAATAACCACTCCATTCAACCTGTTTCGTAATTTTTCTTTAGCTAGTCTCTCGGCAAAACCGTGTAAGCTATACCAGCTAGGTTCTGCAAAATACGCAAAACCTGCGCACTGTAGCCGTATTCATTGTCGTACCAAACGTAAAGCACACACCTATTACCTTCCACAATGGTAGCTAAAGAATCAACAATACTGGCGTAGCGAGAACCTACGAAGTCGGTAGACACAACTTCTGGCGAGTTCACATAGTCCACCTGTTTTTGCAGCGGAGAATAAAGTGCCGTGTAACGCAAGTAGTCGTTAAGCTCCTCTACGCTCGTCTCCGCATCCAGATTTAGGTTTAAAATGGCCATCGATACATTAGGCGTCGGCACGCGAATAGCATTCCCGGTTAACTTACCGCTCAACTCAGGAAGCGCCTTTGCAACGGCTTTGGCAGCACCAGTCTCAGTAATAACCATATTGAGCGCCGCACTTCGACCTCGACGATCCCCTTTATGGAAATTATCAATAAGGTTTTGATCGTTCGTATAGGAGTGCACCGTTTCAACATGGCCATTTTGAATGCCAAATTTATCTTGCAGGGCTTTCAAAACAGGAACAATCGCATTGGTGGTACAACTTGCCGCAGAAAGAACCCTATCATCATCTGACATCAGCTCATGGTTAACACCATAAACAATGTTTTTGATCTCTCCCTTACCAGGAGCAGTCAGTAGTACGCGTGACACACCTTTACACTTAAGGTGCTGACCAAGGCTTTCCTCGTCGCGCCAAATGCCTGTGTTATCAACCACAATCGCATTTTTGATTCCGTACTGCTCGTAATCGACACTATCCGGAGAGCCGGAGTAGATAACCTGAATATAATTTCCGTTAGCGATAATCGCATTCTCTTCAGGAAGAACATTCAATGTGCCATGAAAAGGACCGTGCACAGAGTCACGACGTAATAAGTTAACTCGCTTCTCAAGATCGTCATCACTGCCCTTGCGAACAACAATCGCCTTAAGACGAAGCCCCTGCCCACTGCCCGCTTTTTCAATCAGAAGACGAGCAACCAGTCGGCCAATACGTCCAAAGCCATAAAGCACAACATCTTGACCTTCACTCTGAGGCGCGGCTTTTTCACCGATAACATCCTTCACTTCGTCTCTTACAAAGTTTTTTATCGAGAGACTGGTGCCAGAGTTTTGGTATTTAAGGGTCAACTTGCCTAAATCTATACGGGAAGGCCCTAGATCCAGAGTGGTCAGCGCCTCCAGAACCGGAAACGTATCATGCACACTAATTCCGTTGCCCTCCACCTGGCGCACATAGCGGTGCACCTTAATCAAGCTGAACACCGAGCGATTTATCAGGGGGCGTCCAAATATAGTCGTGGCAACATTGCGATCTCTATATAACTTCCCGATCAAAGGAATCATTGCTTCTGCAACGGCTTCCCGCTCTTTCCATCGGTCAAAGATCTGCTCTTGATCAGTTGTACTCACTGCGTTTCCCCTTTGTATTATCTTCGCGGCCTGAAATTTTGGGCGATTATTATCTTTTTTCCAGCGGCGTTAAGCAACCAAAACTGGAGCAAAAATGCGCTTTTATTTTTAAATCGCTTGCGAGCAGGCGACTCAAAAATCCCGCTAACCTTTTAATAGTCAATCATGCGCGAATACCAGCGCTTGCCGTTTACCAACAAAAAAACTAGAATCGGCGAATTAATAGCACTAAAAACACCCTTGGGCACCATACCAAATAAAGGAAAAACATTAATGTTCTCAGTCCCCGCCCCCCTCGCGCAAAAGGTCTTCGAAGCGATTCTGACTAAGGATTTTCAAAACCTGATCCCTCATATGACCATGGATATTGTTCAAAAACTCATACCCATGATGCAAGGCTCTAGCATTGATATAGAGGAACTGGCCGAGGAACTAAAACTAAGAGAAACTAAAATCACCGTAGACGGCCTTATTGTCGAATATAACACCCCGCCAGCAAAGCTTGTTACCGCCTGGATCCCAGAGGGAGACACCTACAAACTCAAAGACTTCACTTATAAAGCAAACTGGCTCTGGGTTTTGTTAAACACTGCCAAGATAAAACGTATCAAGGCTAAAATTGAGGCAGCCGAGGCTGAAAAAGCTGCAGCCTAAGGCAGCCCTACACCTCTAGAGACCTACTTAAATAGAACACGACTCCTCCTCTACTTTTGGGCTCCAGTCAGACTTACCACTCCCAAAGCCTTCTAGAGGGTCGCGCAGTTAATTAATTAGCTGCGCGTATTTTCACATTACACCAGAGCAAAACATCTGGCCAACAAAGGCCTCTGATATATAATCGTCCACCACGGCTCCATCACCCAGTAATACAATTTAACGATAGGGACACAGCAGAGCACAAAAACGACGCGAGTCCAGCTATGTTGCAATAGGACAAAATTACAATTCATGGACATCTTCCAGATAGTGAAAAGCTTTATACTTTTCTAGGCGCGACAACAATATGCGCGCACTTTCCTGATCCTACCGAGGCGCCTAAACTTAAGCGGCCAGCTATACACACCAGACATTCACAACATCCGCCAGAGGGTAAATGATTGGCAACTCCCAACCCCTTTTTTCCTGAAATAGAACCACCTAAAAAAAATAACGACCATAGAAAATGGGGCGGGCTAACTGGCTGTTCCGTCGCACTGGCTATTAGCGAGGCGGCGGCAAAACACAAAGGCCTGAGCCTAGTAATAACTGCCGACACCCATACCGCACAACGTTTAGCGGAGGAAGTCTCCTTCTTTGCCGACATCGACAGCCCAACCC
The DNA here is from genome assembly GCA_002366835.1 of Gammaproteobacteria bacterium UBA3067. Classification (GTDB taxonomy): domain Bacteria; phylum Pseudomonadota; class Gammaproteobacteria; order Pseudomonadales; family UBA3067; genus UBA3067. The sequence continues at coordinate 46,117 of DFBZ01000081.1, read as the reverse complement.
TGCACTTTCCCGACTGGGAAATGCTACCTTACGACAACTTTTCACCACACCAGGACATTATTTCCCAGCGCCTTAAAGCACTATACCAACTGCCTCAGCTATCCAGGGGCATACTCATCGTACCTATATCCACGATGATGGCGCGCATTTCACCACCTGAATATATCAATCAAAGCAGCTTCATTATTGAGAAGAAAACCGCTTTTGACCTGAGTTACTGGCGCAACAAACTGAGCGTGGCGGGTTACCACTCCGTTGATACCGTTTACGAACATGGTGAATATGCTATTCGAGGCTCCATTCTCGACCTCTTCCCCATGGGAAGCATTGCGCCTGTGCGTATCGAGTTATTTGATGATGAAGTGGAATCACTACGCTTTTTCGATCCTGACACCCAACGCTCCACGGAGGAAGTTGAAAACTTCGAGCTTCTTCCCGCAAAAGAATTCCCGCTAACCCCCGAGGCGATCTCTCACTTCAAATCTGCCTGGAGAGAACGCTTTGATGTTAATCATCGCGAATGCCCCACTTATCAGGATGTCAGCGAAGGCATCGCCACGGCAGGCTTAGAATACTACCTGCCACTCTTTCACGACCACTGCGCCACTCTGGCAGATTATTTTCCAACCTCAACACTACTTTTTACTGTGGGAGACCTGCCCCTCGCTGCAAAACACTTTTGGGATGAGGTTAGCGCGCGATACGAAAACCTAAAATTCGATGTGACGCGACCCCTACTTCCCCCAGTTGAAATAGCACAGTCACCCGAACAACTTTTTTCGTCTCTGAAACCCTTGCCAAAAATACACCTCAGTGAGCAGCCTATAGAACAAGCACCTGGGAGCTTTGATTTCTCATCAAAGCCAGGCACAGACCTGTTTGTTAACGCCCATCTTGAACAACCCTTTAAAACTCTTACTGACTTTCTGAACCAAAAGTCAGAGCAAGGCGTGCCGGTTCTCTTTGCCGTTGAGTCAGCCGGGCGAAGAGAAGGCCTGCTAGAGCAGTTAAAAAAACTCAGCGTTCAACCCGCTGTTTTTTCCAGCTGGCAAGAATATCGCGCTGAAAAAAAATGCCCTCTCGCCATGCTCGTCGCCCCCCTTGAAGAAGGCATCGAACTCGCGAAACCGCCGCTCTCGCTTATCACAGAGTCCCAGCTTTACGGCCACCAGGTTCAACAAAAACGCCGCCGTAAAAAGGAAAGCGAATCGGCAGACCTAGTGGTCAAAAACCTTACCGAATTAAAAATTGCCGCTCCGGTGGTACACCTGGATCATGGCGTAGGCCGTTACTGCGGCCTACAAACGCTCGAAATAGACGAGCAAGCGGTGGAATTTCTCACCCTAGAATACGCAAACGATGCAAAACTTTATGTCCCAGTTTCCTCTCTACACCTTATATCCCGCTATAGTGGCGCAAACACTGATACCGCACCGCTGCACCGCCTCGGCACAGAAACCTGGCAAAAAGAAAAGCGTAAAGCGGCAGAAAAAGCCCACGATGTGGCAGCTGAATTACTGGACATCTATGCACGCAGAGCAGCGAAAGAGGGTTACACCTACGACAAACCCGCATTAGAATACGCCCAGTTTTGTAGTGAATTCCCCTTTGAAGAGACCCCTGACCAACAATCAGCCATCGAGTCCACCGTCTCTGACATGACCAGCCAGCAACCGATGGACAGACTGGTATGTGGCGATGTGGGTTTTGGCAAGACAGAAGTGGCCATGCGCGCCACATTTGTCGCCACTCAAAATAGCAAGCAGGTCGCTATACTTGTACCCACCACCCTGCTAGCTCAACAGCACTACGAAAGTTTTAAGGACAGATTTGCCGACTGGCCCGTCAAAGTGGCAGTACTGTCTCGCTTCAAAACGGCCAAAGAGCAACAAAGTAGCTTAAAGCTGCTTGAAAGCGGTCAGATAGACATCGTTATCGGCACACATAAACTTTTACAGGATAATATTAACTTTAAAGATTTAGGGCTCATCATTATCGATGAGGAGCACCGCTTTGGCGTCAGGCATAAGGAAAAGCTCAAATCATTGCGCTCAGATGTCGACATTCTCACCCTCACAGCCACTCCTATTCCACGCACACTCAACATGGCCATGTCTGGCATGCGGGACATATCCATTATCGCCACACCACCCGCCAAGCGCCTCTCCATCAAAACTTTTGTGCGCCAGAATAACGAAGGTGTTGTAAAGGAGGCCATCCTTCGAGAGTTACTGCGTGGCGGGCAAGTTTACTACCTACACAACGAAGTGAAATCTATCGAGAAGTCAGCACGGGATCTCGAAGCACTGGTGCCAGAAGCCCGTGTCGGTATCGCTCATGGTCAAATGCGCGAGCGCGAACTCGAACAAGTTATGTCGGAATTTTACCATAAACGTTTCAATATTTTGGTATGTACTACCATCATCGAAACCGGTATCGACGTTCCCAGCGCCAACACCATCATCATGGATCGCGCAGACAAACTCGGCCTGGCACAACTTCATCAGCTACGCGGCCGCGTGGGTCGCTCTCACCATCAAGCCTACGCTTATTTACTCACTCCGCCGCCAAAAACAATTACCAAAGATGCCGTGAAACGTTTAGATGCTATCGCAGAAGCAGATACGCTTGGCGCCGGTTTTGCTTTGGCCAGCCACGACTTAGAAATTCGTGGTGCTGGTGAATTGCTCGGTGACGAGCAAAGCGGCGACATACACAGCATCGGGTTTACCCTCTACATGGAAATGCTTGAACAAGCCGTCGAAGCCATTAAAGAAGGCAAAACGCCCAACCTCGATAAACCTCTCAAGCATGGCGCAGAAGTAAATCTACGCCTACCCGCCCTGATACCCGACGCCTATTTACCCGACGTTCATGGCAGGCTCACCTTATACAAACGTATCTCCAACGGCAAAACTGACCAAGAACTTGATGAAATTCAGGTGGAGATGATTGATCGCTTCGGCCTGCTGGAAGAACCAATAAAAAACCTATTTCATATTACTCGCCTAAAATTACAGGCAGAGTCCTTGGGAATCGCGAAAATAGATGCTGGGGCCCACGGTGGCATGCTGGAATTCCAAAGTGAAACTTGCGTCGACCCCTTGAAGCTAGTAAAGCTGGTTCAATCACAACCAAGGAAATATAAGCTTGAAGGCGGAGACAGGCTAAAATTCAACGACAATCTCGAAGACTTTGGCGCTCGATTCGAAGCGGTCGAGGCCTTACTTGAAATACTCGCCCCAGACCTAGCCGCAAAAAACAGCCAACTCAAGCCAAGCAATACCACCTCTCCTTCGCGCAAAACAAAAAGCACCAAGAAGCCGGCTCAGAGTAAAAAGAGCGCTGCAAGGATGAAAAAGCGAGGATAGAAACCGGCTTGCCGACTATAGATGCATAAGAGTGAAATAGCGCTTGCACATGCGCGCCACTCCACTTTTCCATCACTAGGTCCAGCGGCTTCAATAAAAACTGAATACCTTCGGATAACATGCAATGGGCACACAAAGCACCTTTAAAAAAAAAACCATAACACCAGGAAGCATATTGTGTTTCTTTTTTGCCATTTTGTGCACCAAGCTATCCGCAGAGACAATAGATGAAGAACAACTTATTACTGGGAATTGGTATCAAGTGGAAGTACTCATATTCCGCTACAACACAGGCTTTGAGGCCACACAAGAAAAATGGCCTCAAAAAATTGATCGTTCCTTTCCCGCCAAGCTATCTATATTGGACAATAATGACAACTCGGCGTACGGAGCCTTTACTACTCTGCCTTCCGCAGAGCATTCCTTCTCAAACTACCTCACCGAACTTGAGCGCAGAAAAAAAATTAAGCCCTTATACCATGTCGCTTGGCGCCAACCACGCATCGATAAATCAATGGCACACCCCTTATTGATTCAGGCCGGAGAAATCACCGAGGATGATCAATTTGAACTGGAAGGCACCATTAAAATCAGCATTAAGCGTTACATACATATCGACACTGACCTATGGCTATCCAGCTATCAAAAAGCAGAAGAAAAGCCGAAAAATGACTGGTGGGTATTTTCCGGTGACGAAAAGCCCTATCTGCTGCAAGAGAGCTTAATAAGCGCTGAGCAAAGCAAGCCATCCGAGACACCCATCGCTTCACACTTCCCCGCGCCAGAAATACAAGAAAAACGTCCTTACCTAACAAAATATCTAGCGCGCATGCAACAGACCCGTCGTATGAATCGCGACGAATTGCACTACCTGGATCACCCTCTGCTCGGCCTCCTAGTAAGGACTACGCGCTATGAAATACCACAGGAAGCTCCCGCAGCCTCCGCAGGAAGCTCTGCTACCCATACCCCGCAATAAACCCCATAAAATTAGGGTGACAGCCCGCCATACAACAGAAGACCAAGCCCTTTCTGATAAACGCTTAGGGGGTTACGTACAAGAGTAGCCTTTGCTTTCGCCTGACTCCTATTACGTCTACGTCGATATTACTTTAGATACAGAAGAAGCAGCGACCAGAAAGCCGCTGCCAAAAACAAGATGACCCAGTAAAAACTGGGTCATCATTTAACAACTCAACTGCTACTTGCCTAGGAAAGCTTTTCCTTGATACGTGCAGATCGACCACTACGCTCACGCAGATAGTAAAGCTTCGCGCCACGCACGTCGCCACGACGCTTAACTGTAACGCTATCAATAATCGGGCTATGAGACTGGAAGACACGTTCCACACCAACACTGTGAGAAATTTTGCGCACCGTAAACGCAGAATTTAAGCCTCGATTACGTTTTGCAATTACCACGCCTTCGAAGGCCTGAAGGCGCTCACGATCACCCTCTTTAACTTTTACTTGCACAATAACCGTATCACCCGGTGCGAACTCTGGCATATCCGTTCTTAGCTGCGCATTTTCAAGCTGCTGGATAATTTTATTTTTACCACTCATGGTAAGACTCCTGTTAATTAATCGGATAATAACTTCAATATTACTGAATATTTATTCACATTCACTTATAAATTCTTTAAGAAGTTTTTCTTCTTCTATGCTCAGCTCTTTATGTTCAAGCAAATCTGGCCTGCGCTGCCAAGTTCGGCCCAGCGCTTGCTTAAGGCGCCACAACCTTATTCTCTCATGGTTGCCACTTAACAGAACTGACGGAACACTTTTCCCCGCAGCGACTTCTGGTCGCGTGTAATGGGGACAGTCCAACAAGCCAGTGGAAAATGAATCCTCTATGGCTGAATCTTGGTGGCCTAATGCACCCGGAATCAATCTGCAAACACTGTCTATCAAAGTCATGGCAGGCAATTCCCCACCTGTCAGCACAAAGTCACCAACCGACCACTCTTCATCGGCCTCATCTTGTATCAGGCGCTCATCGATACCTTCATAACGACCAGCAAGCAGAATGACCTGTTTCCTCTGTGCCAGTTCTTCAACGCCGCGTTGATCAAGCCTTCGCCCCTGAGGGGAAAGATAAATCACTGTTGCTTTTTCGTCTGTTGCTGTGTGCTGCTCTGCCGCATGCCTCGCGGCTGTAATCGCGTCCTTAAGGGGTGAGTACTGCATCACCATACCCGGCCCACCACCATAGGGTCGATCATCTACAGTTTGATGCTTGTCCTGAGTAAAGTCCCTAGGGTTCCAGAACTCAAGCTCCATCAGCTTGTCGTTAATCACTCGCCCAGTAATGCCGTATTTTGTTACCGCATCAAACATTTCGGGAAAAAGCGAAACCACGCCTATCCACATTATCTACTGCCACCCCAAGTCCGAGAGAGATACAGATTATCACGTTGAGAGCTATCAGTAATCTGCGCGCCAATCCAGGGTTAGCAAACCTTCATCAAGATTCACCTCGTTAATCACTTGATCAACATAAGGAATCAGTCGCTCTTGCTCGTCAATACTGGATTCACAAGGCTTAACGCATAACACATCGTTCGCACCTGTTTCCAGCACAGTATCAACATGCCCTAAGGTTTCACCCTGAAGATTTACAACCCGCAAACCCTCAAGGTCAGCCCAATACGTTTCATCAGCATCAGGCTCTGGTAATACTTTTTTATCGACCGCTATTTCGAGGCCTCTCAATAGCTCAGCGTCGTTACGATCATCACAGCCCTCAAGGTGCGCTACATAACCTTTACCATGCTTACGATGCTGATCAAACGAAACCTCTCGCCACTTTTCTTGTGGCGCGCCACCATTACCCCGAACTTTCAACATCCAGGGCTTGTAGTGGAACAGGTCTTCTTCTTCCTGCGTAAAGGAGCGAATTTTCAACCATCCCTTTACGCCGTACACCGATACAATCTTGCCGACCACCATGAGCGAGTCATTTTTAGCAGTAAAATTGCTCATAACAAACTCAAGTAAATAGTGTGACTAAAAAACCTTGGCAAAAACTAGCTCGCTTCTGCTTCCTGTTCTGACTGCTTCAGCAACTGCTTAACACGATCAGAAAGCTGGGCGCCCTGGGAAACCCAGTAATCTACACGCTCACGATCAATACGCAGTGTCTCTTCTTGACCTTTGGCTACTGGGTTAAAGAAACCGATTCTTTCGATAAGACGGCCATCACGGCGACTACGACTGTCTGCAACCACCAAGTGGTAGAATGGACGTTTTTTTGCGCCGCCACGAGATAGACGAATGATTACCATAAGTTCTTCCTAAAAGTTAAATACTGCAATTAACCTGATGACTAAAATGCACTTAAGTTAAGCACAAACACATGTATTGTTTTTGATTACAGCCAAAAAAAGAGCCTAAAAAAGCCCTTTATAGCCTTACGCCAGGGCGATACAAACTGGCATTTTAAGGGCGCAGATTCTACGCCTTTTTTACTGAAATTCCAAACTTTATTAAATGCTCAAGGGGAATAAGCTGAATTATTCACAAACAGGTGCTTTTTAGCGCCCCATTGGCGGCATCATGCCTCCGAGTCCGCGCATCATTTTAGTCATGCCACCCTTTTTGGAAAACTTCTTCATCATTTTCGCCATTTGCTTATGTTGCTTAAGCAGACGATTCACATCCTGTATCTGCATACCAGAACCATTGGCAATACGCTTTTTGCGAGAACCGTTGATCAATTCGGGGCGACTTCGCTCCATTGGAGTCATGGAGTCAATGAGTGATTCCATACGACGCAGCTCCTTTTCACCCGCATCACTTTGTACGGCATCCATGGCATTCCCCATACCCGGCACTTTCTCAAGCATAGAAGCCATGCCACCCATATTGCGCATCTGTTGAAACTGATCCTTTAAGTCGTTGAGATCAAAGCTTTTACCCTTTTTGATCTTTCTCGCCAGTCGATCAGCCTTGGACTTATCGAGCTTACGCTCCGCTTCCTCCACCAAGGAAAGCACATCCCCCATACCCAAAATACGGGATGCCATTCGATCGGGGTGGAAAGGCTCTAATCCATCGAGTTTCTCGGCAATCCCCAGGAACTTGATGGGCTTACCTGTAATCATCCGCACAGAAAGAGCTGCACCGCCACGGGCATCACCATCGGACTTGGTGAGAACAACTCCGCTCAGCTCAAGGGCATCATTAAACGCCTTGGCCGTATTGGCCGCATCCTGGCCAGTCATAGCGTCAACAACGAATAAAGTTTCCGCTGGATTAACCGCTTGATGAAGCTCCTTAATTTCAGACATCATTTCATCATCGATATGCAAACGACCTGCAGTATCCAGAATAACAACGTCGACAAACTTTGTTTTTGCTTCTTTTAAAGCGGCATTGGCAATATCAACCGGCTTCTGACTAGCATCACTCGGGAAGAATTCCGCACCCACCTCACCGGAAAGGGTTTCAAGCTGTTTGATGGCGGCAGGGCGATAAACATCAGCACTCACCAGCATGACTTTTTTCTTCTCGTTTTCCATCAACCACTTGGCCAGCTTAGCCGCAGTGGTTGTTTTACCCGCCCCCTGTAAACCTGCTAACAGGATCACTGCAGGCGGCTTTACTGCCAGATTCAGGCCCTCAAAGGCCGCACCCATTACTGCTATCAGCTCGTCATTGACTATCTTAACAAAGGCTTGGCTAGGACTAAGGCTTTTCATTACCTCTTCGCCCAAGGCTCGCACCTTCACTTTTTCGACAAAACCCTTAACGACGGGCAATGCGACATCCGCTTCAAGCAGCGCCATGCGAACTTCACGCAGCGTGTCCTGAATATTTTCTTCGGTCAGCCTGCCTCGGCCAGTTACATCGCGAAGAGTGGAAGATAAACGGTCGGTCAAATTATCAAACATTAAAACGTCCTGAGCTCGATGTCATAAGCAGATATGTTTCTTGTAACATCAGTTATTCAAACAGTAATAGATAAAATAGCAACCAGCCGTGGCTGCCTGGATATTATGGGCGAATTATAGCGCGTCTGTGCAATACAGCCTACAATTTACGGCGAATGAATTCGCAATAAACCAGCCTCAAAGGGTGCTTTATTGCAGCCACCTACCAAAGCCAATATTTTCCAATCCAGAAATAAACCTGAAAGAAGGACAGGTTAAGCCCATATTTTAAGCCGCTCATGGAGTTATTTAAATAGATGACTTGGCGCTGCATTTACTTATTCAGGGACCTCATTGCCTGTCATTTTGGCCATAAATACATCCAGCATTTTAACTGTTAGGACTGATTTGGAATATTGACTCGGGCGTGAGAGGGAACGAAGCTTTTCATAAGCCGTTATCATGCTTTAAATGCCCGATAGCAGGCTCAATGATCGAGCGTTTTTTTGCACAACTCGCACTTTCTTCGCCGAGAGTGGCTCGAATAAAAAAAACCCGCTAGACTGACTGCCATTCTCATTTTCACGAGTACCCGCCATGTTACACATAGAAAGAATCACCATCCCTAACCCCTTTAAAAATTACAACCATCTACTTGTGTGCACAGAAACAAAAGAAGCCATGATGGTAGACCCCACTGATGCGAGCCGATGCATGGCAGTAGCGGAAGAAAATGGTTGGAGAATCACCCAGCTGGTCAACACCCACGAACATGGTGATCATATTTGTGGCAACAGTGACATTGTAAAAGCCCACCACTGTCCACTCAGCGCACCCGCTTCCGCAAAAAAAACCATCCCACAAGTGGATCGCTGGCTGGAACACGGAGATATAGTAAAAGTTGGTAATATCGAATTACAGGTACTCGACACCCCCGGTCATACCATGTCGCATATTTGCCTGTATTATAAGGGTAAAAATCCGGCGCTGATATGTGGCGACACCCTGTTTAATGCAGGAGTAGGAAATTGTTACAGTGGCGACCCGGAAATCTTGTATGAATCCATCAAGGTTTTATTATTCCCCCTTCCCGACGACACCCGAATTTACCCCGGCCACGATTACATTGAAACCAACCTGGGTTTTGCCGCAAAACGAGAACCTGATAACACCTATATTACCGAGCTTCTCGACGAAGTGAGCCAACAAAATCCGGATACGCGACTCGTAACAAGCATGGAGCTAGAAAGAAAGATGAACCCTTTTTTTCGCCTGAAAAGTCCTTCGATAAGAAAAACCCTGCTGACAGAATTTCCTGGGATGGGTGATTCAGATAAAGAGGTTTTTATCCACCTGAGAAAATTAAGAGATTCCTGGTAACGGTAGCTCGCATTTTTTAACAGGCTTAAAGTTTAACGTCCGTTTGTATCGACCAGGATAATAGATACATTATCGCGCGCACCGCTGTCCAGGGTTTGCTGCAAAAGCGCCTGAGTATTATTCTGCGCCGTTCCTGTTTTAATACTCTCTGCAATTTTTGCATTAGATAGCTCCCCATATAAACCATCACTGCACAATAAGAACTTATCGCCTTTCTCCAGCGGGTAACACTGATAATCCAGATTAAAATCACCACTCCCCATGGCCCGCGTTAATACATGAGAAGAAGGGTGCTTATCCACCTCTTCCCGGCTAAGCAACCCTTGTTCCATTAATGCGAAAGCCTGGCTGTGATCACGAGTAAGGGGCTCCAACATGTCATCACGAAGTCGATAAAGGCGCGAGTCTCCAATCCATAAGCAGTGGGCATTTTCATCATCTAATAACAGCACTACCACCGTACTGCCTACCGTCTTACCTTCAAGCTCTGCCCGACTATAATCCTTTATATTTTCGTGAGCTTGCTCAAGAGCCTTAGTAATAGCCTGTACGCCATATTGATGCAGATCTTCCTCGGGCAGGCTTACCAAAACGGAAACAATCTCCTGACTGGCAAAGTCACCCGCGAGATGCCCACCCATGCCATCAGCTACCGCCCATAAACCAAGCTCTGATCGAGACATTATTGCGTCTTCATTTCGCTTGCGTACGCAGCCTTTATCCGAAACTTCAGCACTTACAATACTCTTCATCAATGTACTCGATGAATTAAAAAAAAATGTATTTTTAATGTGATTCACGAATGTTTGTATTGAGATCATACCCTTCCTGGGGCTGCATATTGTTACCAAGAGCTTTTGCGCAATAGGTGCATCAGCGCACCCGACTCATCATAATTAAACCTGCAGCCAAACATAGGATTACCGGTATCACAATCGCCACCAGAGGGTCTACGTTAAATACCAGACTGGCATAACCAAAAAAATCCTGCGCCTGCTGAAATACCAAGCCTACCACCACCCCCACCAATACGCGAAAACTCATGGATACAGACCGCAAAGGCCCAAAAATAAAAGAAACTGCAATCAGAACCATTGCTACGGTAACAAGGGGTTGAAGGAGTTTTTTCCAGAATGCTAGAAAGTAGTGGCTAGCGTTTAGCTCTTGCTCATCCAGGTAACGCGCATATCGATAAAGAGAAAGCAGATCAAGGAACTCGGGGTCTACCGCTGCCGAAGATAAATTATGTGGCGTTAGAGCAAAAAGCCATTGCTCATGTTCTTGTTTTACCACTTCAGTGTGACGAGAAAAAAGCTCTGTAGACTTCGAGCTGGACAGATCCCAGCGATTATTTTCGTGTATACCTTCCTCTGAAAAACTGGCTTTCAGCATATTGCCCTCATCATCAAACTGGTATCGGCTAATGCCGTAAAGCCTCCCATCAGGAGTGACTGCATTAATATGCACAATTTCGTCCTTTTCACGGTGCCACAAACCATGTCCGCTCTTTAGTGCATCTTGCCCGCCTTTTAATAAAGAACGCTGGCTTTCGGCTATCTGTTCTGTATAGGGCACCACCTTTTCACTAAGGCCCAGACCCATCAGTAAAATTAAAATAGTCGGCTTGAGCACAGCAATAACGATTCGCCCCACGGATATTCCCGCCGCACGCATAACAATCAGCTCGCTACTATTTGCCAAAGCACCCAAACCAACCAAACATCCGATCAAGGCTGCAACCGGAATAAACTCAGCAATACGCCGTGGAAAGGACATCAATACGTAACGCAATGCTTCTTTGGTCTGATACGCGCCACCCAGCTCTTCCAGCTCAGCAAGAAAGGCTGATAATAAATCCAAACCTACGATAATCATCAACACAATAATAAAGGCACCGAGTACGCTGCGGCGAATATAGCGATCCAGTATTTTCATCTTATCGCCCCCTAACCCAAAGCTGTCGCAAGGAAAACTGGTGCTGCGTCCATAAAAACATTGATAGCGCGATCAAAAAAAACAGACCATGCACCCACCACAAACCCAAAGCAGGACTGACCTCACCCTTTTCTATCCATTTTTGACTGGTGACAAGAAGTAATACATAGCTTAAATACAGCACAATGGATGGAATTAACTTAAGGAAACGCCCCTGTCGGGGGTTCACTTTGCTTAAGGGAATCGCCAACAGCGCCACGATAAAAACCAGTACTGGCATAGATAAGCGCCACTGCAATTCCGCTTTTTCCTTTAATTCATTGCTACCCAATAATGAAAGGCTTGAGCGGGATTTTAATTTCCGAATTTCAATAGGCTCAGAAGCAGTTGCCAAACGATAACGGTAAGACTCAAAAGCCATTTTGTGATAGTCATGCCGGCCAGGTGAACCCTCGTAACGAAAACCGTTTCTTAATTCCAGATATTGCTCGCCACTTGCAGGGTCCGCTCGCCTCACTCCACTTTCTGCGGTAAGCAGTATTTGTGAAGTGACTACTTCGCCATCAAGCTGTTTGTTCTTTTCGCCCTGATAAATAAACAGCTTTTCCATCCGTGTTTTATCACTCGACAGAGAGCGGGCATACACCACCATGTCGCCACCGCTATGAAAACGACCGGGAGTCAGTGTTTCAAACTCGGTTCTAGATTTTTGCTCGCTAAGAATTTGTTCCACCCTGCTGTTTCCTAGAGGGGCAAGATAGAGACTTAACACCCCCACTATCAGCGCCAAGGAAAGTGCGGGTAATAGGGTAAACAACAGGATCTGGCGCTGACCGATACCACAAGCATTCAGCACCGTTATTTCATTGCTCAAATACAACTGACCGTAAGCGAGCAGCACGCCGAGGAATAGACTTAAAGGTAGAATCAGTTCCAAAAAACCTGGCAGGCGATATGCCATCACCGCAAACAACACCTCACCCAATATGCGCCCACTAGCAGCTTCCGCCATATATTTGATAAAGCGGCCACTGATTAGTATCAGGCTAAGCACAAATGCCACACCCAGGGTGGAAGCAAAAAGCTGTCGCGCCAGATAGTTATAAATTATCAATCAAGCTCTCCATTAAGGTAGAATCCATTCCACAAGTGGATACCCACTCAAAACCACCGCTAAGGCACTCGGAATGATTGAGAGGCTCTAAATAGGGTCTTCGTTGATGACTTAATTTAGAGCTTCTCTAACCTAGCAGGCAATTTTAACCTATATTGTAGCAATCTGCGCCAGCATACGAACTTAAACTCACCAGAGGAACACGCAATGGACTACGGCATCAAAACCGGTGAAGCAGGAAAAACAAAAACCACTTGCCTCATGGTAGGCATTTTTAGTGACGGCAAACTTAGCCACAGCGCAAAAGAACTCGACAAACTCAGCAAGGGCAACCTCTCAGGCCAGATCAAGGCCTATTCATTTTCAGGGGAAATAGGCCAATCCCAACTACTTCTTGAGCAGCCTGGAATTATCGCCAAACAAATACTGTTGCTTGGCTGCGGAAATGAAGAGAAATTAAACGCTGAAAAGTTCAAGAAAATATACGCTCTGGCTGCCGCAACGCTCAAAAAACACGCCATCGTCGACTCGGCTTCCACCTTGATTGAACTGAGTGTCAACGGCACCAGTGAACAAACAAAACTGTGTCTCGCCACTCAAGCTCAGGAAGCAACTCTTTATGCTTTCGACCAGTTCAAAGAAAAACCCAAAAAGAAAAAGGCCGAGCCAAAAAAACACTTTTACCTGACTCCCAACAATAAAGCGGCACAAAAGGGGCTGGAGCAAGGCAAAGCCATTGCTGGCGGCATCTGCCTCGCAAAAGATCTGGGCAACCTGCCCGGCAATATCTGCAATCCTACCTATTTGGCCAATGAGGCACGTAAGCTTTCCCGCCAGTTCAAGTCCGTCAGTACACAGGTTCTCTCTGACGCCGAGCTAAAAAAACAAGGCCTCAATTCCCTTCTAGCGGTTAGCCAGGGTAGCGACCAACCTGCAAAACTCATCATCATGCAATACAACGGTGGAAAAAAAGGCGACAAGCCAGAGGTCCTAGTGGGCAAGGGTGTCACTTTCGATAGTGGCGGCATCTCCCTTAAACCCGGTGCAGGCATGGATGAAATGAAATATGACATGTGCGGTGCGGCATCCGTTTTTGGCACCATGCAAGCCCTGGCAGAACTTGGCCTAGCCATCAATGTCGTCGGCATCGTTCCCGCAGTTGAAAACATGCCCAGTGGTGGTGCCTGTCGCCCTGGTGACATTGTCAAAACCATGTCGGGTAAAACTGTGGAAATTCTTAATACCGATGCAGAAGGCCGTCTTATTCTGTGTGATGCCCTCACCTATGCAGCAAAATACAATCCTGCCCATGTAATTGATATTGCCACCCTGACGGGTGCCTGCGTAATCGCCCTGGGCGCCCATGCAAGTGCTGTCTATAGCAATGATGAAGACCTGACAGGCGCCATTATCGATGCCGGCAAAGATATCAGTGACCGAGGCTGGCCTATGCCCATGTGGGATGAATACCAAGATCAAATAAAAAGCCCTTTCGCAGACATTGCCAACATCGGCGGTCGCCCTGCAGGCTCCATCACCGCCGCCTGTTTCCTTTCTCGGTTCACCAAGGATTACTCCTGGGCTCACCTGGATATTGCGGGTACCGCTTGGGTGAGTGGTGGAGAAAAGAAAGGCGGCACAGGACGCCCAGTTGCGATGCTAACGCAGTACCTGATTAACGCTGCAGCTAACTAAAAGGCCCGCTCCACTGCTATGCCACAAGTTGATTTTTATCTTTTGGAAGAAAGCGCACACCAAGCGGAGCAGCACTTTGTCTGCCGCTTGGTGGCTCAGCTCTACCGCAACAAACAAAGCGTCTACCTTCATGTGGAAGACCCTCAGCACGCTGAACGCATAGACCATTTATTATGGAGCTTTCGTGCCGACGCGTTTATACCCCACGAGATTATTCCTCAAGAAGACGCGCCTCAAACGGCCCCTCCCCAAGAAAAAAAACCTGTTTATTCCCCCGTTCTTATCAGCTATGCGCCTGACACCTCTCATCAGGCCGACGTATTGATTAATCTCGCTGAAGAAATCCCCGCCTTTTATGCACGTTTTGCACGGCTTGCAGAGATCGTTCCCAGCAATGAAGATAAACGCGCACTGCTGCGAAAACACTACCGTTTTTACAAAAACCAAGACTGTGAACTTAAAACACACAATATCTCTGCCCCCGCCCAGTAAACACTCGGCTTTGGGCCGCTTGCCATCATAAATAACGGGCATCATCAAGCCGAAAATCGTTGTATAATGATCGGCTTTATTTCTTCACCACTCATTCTAGAAACGACCCAATCCCTATGGAAAAAACCTACAACCCCGCCGCTATCGAACAATCCTGGTACCAAACATGGGAACAGCGCGGTTACTTCGCGCCCCAGGGTGGTGATTCTGCCTATTGCATCATGATCCCACCCCCCAATGTCACCGGCAGCCTGCATATGGGCCACGCTTTTTCGGATACCTTGATGGACACCTTGATTCGTTATAAACGTATGCAAGGGCACAATACCCTCTGGCAAGTAGGAACAGATCACGCCGGCATTGCCACACAAATGGTTGTGGAGCGCCAGTTGATGGCAGAAGGTTTATCCCGTCACGATTTAGGCCGCGAGAAATTTCTGGAAAAAATCTGGGAGTGGAAAGGAGAGTCTGGCGGAACCATTACCCAACAACTACGGCGCATAGGCTCCTCGGTGGACTGGTCGCGAGAACGCTTCACCATGGACGAAGGCCTTTCCAATGCAGTACAGGAAGTCTTTGTTCAACTCTACGAAGAAGGGCTTATTTATCGCGGCAAACGCCTGGTGAACTGGGACCCTAAACTCCACACCGCCATTTCTGACCTTGAGGTGATCTCGGAAGAAGAAAATGGCTTTATGTGGCATATCCGCTACGATCTCGCCGATGGCAGCGGCAATCTGGTGGTGGCCACCACGCGACCAGAAACCATGCTGGGTGATACCGCTGTTGCAGTTCACCCAGACGACGAGCGCTATCAATCCTTTATCGGCAAAGAAATAAAACTACCCCTAACGGGTCGTCACATTCCAATTATTGCTGACGAACATGTTGACCCTGAATTTGGTACCGGCTGTGTAAAAATCACCCCCGCCCACGACTTTAACGACTATGAAATGGGGAAACGTCACAATCTACCAATGATCAATATTTTTACGGTAGATGCCACTATCAATGACAGCGCACCTGAGGCCTACCAAGGCCTGGAACGCTTCGAGGCCCGCAAAAAGATTGTCGCCGACCTCACCAACCAAGGACTACTGATCAAAACTGATGATCACAAATTAAAAATCCCCCGTGGCGACCGTTCCGGCGTTGTCATTGAGCCTTTTCTCACCAACCAATGGTACGTGGCGGTTGAAAGCCTGGCCAAACCCGCCATCGAAGCCGTTGAAAATGGAGACATCGAATTCGTTCCCAAAAACTGGGAGAACACCTATTTTGCATGGATGCGGGATCTCCAAGACTGGTGTATCAGCCGCCAGCTATGGTGGGGGCACCGCATCCCCGCTTGGTACGATGCCCAAGGTAATCAATATGTTGGCCGTAGTGAAGAAGATGTACGCGAAAAGCACCAGCTTGGCGATACCCCCTTATCGCAGGATGAAGACGTTCTAGATACTTGGTTTTCATCTGCGCTATGGACTTTTTCCACCCTCGGCTGGCCGGAAAAAACCGATGCACTAAAGACCTTCCACCCCACCGACGTGCTGGTTACTGGTTTTGATATCATCTTCTTCTGGGTTGCCCGAATGATTATGATGACACTCAAATTCACCGGCGAAGTACCGTTTAAAAAGGTCTATATCCACGGCCTGGTTCGTGACCAAGAAGGCCAGAAGATGTCTAAATCCAAGGGCAACGTTCTCGACCCCTTGGATCTTATTGATGGCATTGAGTTAGAGCCTCTGGTGGAAAAACGCACCCGCTCTTTAATGCAGCCTAAAATGGCGAAAAAAATTGAAAAAAGCACCCGCAAACACTTTGCCGAAGGCATTCCCGCCTATGGCACCGACGCCCTTCGCTTTACTTTCTGCTCTCTCGCATCCACAGGACGGGACATTCAGTTTGACCTGCAACGTACCGAAGGCTACCGCAACTTCTGCAACAAACTCTGGAATGCAGCCCGATATGTATTGATGAATACAGAAGGTGAAGACTGCGGCCAAGATAATAAACTCGCGCTGGAACTCAGCGTGGCAGATCGCTGGATTATCTCTCGCTTGCAACAGACCGAAGAGTCCTTCATTCATTCATTGGAAAACTTCCGCTTTGACCACGCATCACAGACCCTTTACGACTTTATATGGAATGAATACTGCGACTGGTATCTGGAACTCAGCAAGCCCATCCTCAATGGCGACAGCTCAGAGGAAGCCAAGCGCGGCACCCGGCAAACACTGGTAAGAGTGCTGGAAACCATTTTGCGCCTCGCTCATCCAATGATGCCCTTTATAACCGAAGAAATTTGGCAACGTATTGCGCCCTTGAGCGGCGCTATCAAGAACACAGATGATGCGTCCACCATTATGCTGCAAGCCTTCCCGCAACCGGACCCATCGAAGCACGATGCGCCAGCAGAAGACGATATTCACTGGATCAAACAAGTCGTTATTGCTGCGCGTAACATTCGTGGCGAAATGGATATATCTCCAGGGAAAAAACTGCCTGTTTACCTCCACAATGGCACAGACTCAGACCTCAACCGCTTAAAAAGCTATGAACCCTTTCTCACCAACCTGGCAAAACTAGAGAGAATCACCTGGTTAAGCGACGAAACACCCCCGGTTTCAGCAACTCAGCTAGTGGGAGATATGGAAGTGCTCGTCCCCATGGCGGGGCTGATCGACAAAGATGCCGAATCCCAACGCCTGCAAAAAGAAATCGACAAACTGGATAAAGAAATTGTTCGGCTAGAAGGGAAGCTTTGTAACGAAAAATTCATTTCCAAAGCCCCAGCAGAAGTCGTTGAAAAAGAAAAAGAGAAATTAAGCAACGCCCTGTCATCTAAAGAAAAGCTCAAAGAACAAATAGAAGTAATCAGAAAAATCTAAGCAAGCCCGAAACAAGTCAGAGCTGACTGGTTTGCACTCTAGAATCAGAAACATATCAGCAGCTCTGGCTACTCCTTTAGTGTTCTTTTAATCCTATGACTCCCTGCCTTAAATCTTTTAGACAGGGATCTTTGGCCTTTACTTTGAAGTTAGACTGTTTAATAATTGACCGTCAAATATTAAGGCGCAAAGCGTAAAAAATATCCCCTATTTTTCATGCTATTAGATGAAATAAATAAATAACTCTTTTGGTACCTGACAAATGGTCTCGGACGACACTACCAAAGCAGATTCATCTGTTGCAATTATCTCAAAAAAAATTCACGAAATTGATCCGCTTGTGGACCAATTAGCAGAATCTGGCATCTCCGTTCGGGGTTATTTTAACCCTATAGCAGCCTGTGAGAATCTCCGAATAAAGAAAGTTTCCACGGTGGTGGTGTGCTGTAAAAACAGCGATGACGACATTGTTCAATACATGCAGCAACAAATTGCACAAGTCGAGGGGGTAAACTTACTGGTTTACGCCAACACCATCAGCGCCAAACAAGAAGACAATAACAGCACCGTTTTCCTTAAAAAACAAAACCCACCACAAAACCTGGTGGAGTTCATTTTTGAATCCAAGCTCGTCCACTTAGATAAGCAAGCACCTGAACCCTACGAGCAAGCGCCAGCAACACTCAATGCGAACCAGTGCCACGCTATTTTTTCATCCATGGATGATGCCGCTATTTCTTTGGACGCAGAAGGACGAGTCAACTTCCTCAACCACTCAGCAGAAAAGCTACTTGGCACCACGCTCACACAAGCCTACGGGGAAAACATTCGAGCGCATATTGATCTTCAGGACCCCTATAGCAAGGCTCCCTTGATAGAACAGGTCTTACAGAAATCCATGTACCAAGGTTTTTTGAATTCCCCCCCCCCTCATCGTGACTGCAGCTTTCACGCCGTACTGCTCTCACCCTCAGGCAGGGAGCATAAAGTCTCAGTCAAAGCTGCCCGATACTTCTCCCCCTCTCATGGCGTTGACGAAGTCATCATTATAAAAGACCTTACCAACAAATATGATGCAGAGCATGAACTCAGAGAAAGGGAAAGGAAGTATTGGAGCCTCATTAATACTACGCACCTCGGCTACTGCATTCTTGACCAGCAGGGAAAAGTAGTCGATGCCAATGATGAGTTTTTACGCATCACCGGGATGGACAACCTTGGAGCCATACTCGGCACCCAAGCAACTGACTGGTTAGCAGAGCATGAAAGGCAACGCTTTCGCCATGAAAGCAAGCAGCTCTTGCAGTCTGGCAAGCTCATCGGTTTCGAGGTAGATTTCCAATCATCGAGTGGCCAAATTATTCCCATCGAATTTAGCGCATCTGTATTAAAAGAAAACGGAGAAATTAGCATCATCGGTATCGGGCGAGATATTAGCCAACGCCGTCAAGACGAAAGAGAAAAAGGGCTTATACAAGCGCAACTTCGCCAAGCGCAAAAAATGGAAGCCATCGGACAATTAACAGGTGGCATTGCTCACGACTTTAACAACGTATTGGCTTCTGTATTAGGCTACGCCGAGCTTGCCCAGCATTTGTCAAACATGGCAGACAAAGACCCTTTTCTGGATATAAAACCTTTTAATAAAAAACTACACAGCTATTTGGATGCCATTCATGACTCGGGCACCCGTGCCAGGGATCTGGTCAAACAGCTTCTTATTTTTAGTCGTGGTGATGATGTAGAACCTCAACCCATAAAAGTCGAGCCAACCATTCAGGAAATTCTCAAGCTACTATCCTCTACCTTGCCGAGATCCATAGAGGTTAGCACCCAGTTTGAAGAACATCTTCCCGCAATCAGCATCGCCCCTATTCAGCTCCATCAGGTCATCATGAATCTTTGCATTAATGCCAGAGATGCACTTAATGAAAACGGCCATATTGAAATTTCCGTCTCCAGGAAAAGAGATTTCGCAGCGCAATGCGCATCTTGTCACGAAGGTTTTCACGGTGATTTTGTCGAATTTCTTATTAAAGACGACGGCAGCGGGATTGACCCCCAACATATTAACCGCATTTTCGAGCCTTTTTACACCACCAAAGAAATAGGCCAGGGCACTGGAATGGGGCTTCCCATCGTACACGGTATCGTACATGAGCATGGCGGCCACATTAGCATCGAGTCTTCGCCGGAAAGGGGCACCGAAATAGTTATTTTGTTTCCCGTCTGCAACGAAAAGTCAAAACAGCCTCTAACATTATCGGAACCTGTAATAACGACCGCACCAGCAAATGAAACCTTGCCTGCCACAGGCTTATCAAACGGTCATATTGTGGTTATTGACGATGAAGAAAGCCTAGCCCAGTTTCTTGGCGACCTGCTGACAACCCAAGGTTATAGGGTAACAACGTATACCGATAGCCTTAAAGCGAAAAAAGAGCTGCCCAGCATCATCAGCTCGATTGACCTGATATTAACTGATCACACGATGCCAGGCATCACAGGATCCCAATTAGCACAGCACCTACTTAGATTAAGGCCCGACCTGCCCATCATCCTCTGCACTGGCTTTAGTTTCTCCATGGACGAAAAAACCGCCTACCAAATTGGAATCCGCCGTTTTCTCCAAAAGCCTCTTAGCACGCAGGAGCTGCTTAAAGAAATAGAAGCACTCATCAAAACGAGAGCGTCAATCTAAATATGCCGCCCACGTTTTCACATTGGCTTGTTTTATGTTGATAAATGGATCACATTTTTGTCATTATTTACCAATGACAAGTTCAATCTTAAAGCGCATTATTTGCGGCCCTGATCGACAAGAAAAAAATAAAAACCATACCAAACCGACAAGTCGGTTACTTTAAAGCCCATCGTAAAAACAAAGAACGAAATATTAGAAGGCATAAGGCTCAGGGAATGAGATCAGAAGACCTAATCACCATTATTTTGTCCGGAGATCCCGGTGAAAACCAGCTAAGCACCCTGCTTTCTGCTCTAACACAAAGCCATTTCAAAGTGCTAACGCACCCAAACTTGGCAACAGCTATTGCTGAATCACCCGCATCCCCCAGAGGGACGCTGATCTATATCAGTAAAAACTTCCAAGCCAATGATTTCCCCCCCATCACACAGCTCGAGCTAAACAAAAAATTCACCCACGTTGTTTTCTATCTTGACCACCTTCCCGACCAAACACAGATGAAAACTGATCAGTTTTTCTTCCTACAGCGCGAAACACAAGATTTACACCATAAACAACTCATGAAGCTCATCCAGACTCGTCTGGAACCGGAGCAATCCGTCACCAGCAAAGCCCTTGGCATCCTCTCGGCCATGGGCGATGCCGTAATAAGCGTGAACGAGAACCTCCGCATTGAATACATAAATCCTACTGCGTGCCAATTAATTGGTACCACCCTCGAAAAATCCCTGGGTCAAAAGGCTGAGCAACTCCTGGATCTGAGAGACCCGACGTCCAACAAAAACATCACCCAGCAGGTTTTCGAGCAATACCAAAATATCGCTCCAGATACAAAACCCGAACTAACGCAGAGTAAATACCTTATTTTAAATGCGCTTGATAAAAAACAGCATAAAATTGCCGTAAGAAATAGCACCTACTACAACGCAAAAAACAGCATTGAAAGCGTTATTGTTCTTCGCGACATCAGCAATAAACCCCATATCTCACAAAAATTCCCCGCCTCCGATAATAAATACTGGGCACTGGTCAACACCACACAGCTCGGATATATCATTGTGGACAAACACGGAAAAATTCATGATGCCAATGACGAGTTCTTACGCATCACAGGGCACTCAGAGCTGCAAGATATCATTGGTACGGATGCCAGAAAGTGGGTAGCGGCTTATGAAAAACAGAACGTATCAAATACTATAGATCAGCTCATGAAGACCGGGAAAATTACCGGCATGGAAGTGGATTTTAAAGCCAACAACGGCACACTCACTCCTATTGAATTTAATGCTACGGTCATCAAAGAGAAAGGCGAATACCACTTATTAGGGATTGGCCGAGACATCTCTGACCGTAGAAAGGCCGAGCGCGAAAAAGAGCTTATTCAAGCTCAGTTGCGCCAAGCCCAAAAAATGGAGTCCATTGGCCAACTAACAGGTGGCATCGCACACGATTTTAATAACGTACTTGCATCAATTCTCGGCTACACCGAGTTATCTCAACACGCTGTTAACCAAGCGATTCAAAACCCCAATTATTATAATTCGGAAGAAACAAATAAAAAGCTAGAAACTTACCTGGGGTCAATTCATGAAGCCGGCACACGTGCGCGAGACTTGATCCAGCAGCTAATGGTCTTCAGTCGCAGCAGTGAAATATCACCCCAGCTTATACAGGCTGAACCGGCAATCAATGAAATCATTAAACTCTTAAGCTCTTCTCTCCCCGAAACCATTAACGTCACCGCTCACTTTGAAAAAGACTTGCCTCTCATTCATATAGATCCGTCTCAGCTTTACGAGGTCATCATGTACCTTTTTTACAACTCAAGAGATGCACTGCACGAAGTGGGTGAAATTAGTATTTTTGTTAGCCATCGTAATAAAGTTCAGGATAAAACATGCTCCTCCTGCCACAGCAAAATTGATGATGACTACATCGATATCACCATAAAAGACAACGGCCCAGGAATTCCCGAACAACACCGCGACAGGGTATTTGAACCCTTTTATACCACCAAAACCATCGGCCAGGGCACAGGCATGGGGCTACCTATGGTTCACGGCATTGTGCATGAACACGGGGGCCATATTCTATTAGATAGCAGCTCGCAAGAGGGCACGACAACCCACCTTTTATTTCCAACCAGTAGTGAACAGCTCCGTGACACTGAAAACCCCAATACGCCCGAACGCTCATCGAACGACAAAGGACACATTGTTATCGTCGAGGATGAAGAAAGTCTCGCCAACTTCCTCCGTGACTTATTTTCGAGCCACGGATACAAAGTGACTGCCTATACCGATAGCCGGATAGCCAGAGAACAGCTACCAAATATGTTGGAAAGTATCGACCTCATTCTTACTGACCATACCATGCTAGGCATTACGGGAACCCAGCTGGCCAAAGAGATATTAAGCCTTAAACCCGACCTACCCATTATTTTATGCACAGGGTTCAGCTTTCAAATTGACGAAAAGACTGCTTATGCAGTCGGAATCCGTCGTTTTCTAAAAAAACCCATCAGCTCAAGCGAACTCCTTAAAGAAGTAGAGCAACTCATTGAACAACCAGTAGCTGTGTAATTTATAAAGCCCATCGCCTAGCCATTCCTCACTCGCTGCCCGGCTCAAAACACAAGCCAGCCACCTATCACCCGACTGGCTTGTAAACTTCACATAGCGTGCTGCTTCACGTCATAATAGATGGCGCCAAATACCATTGTGCTTATGTGACGACACATAAATAATCCCTAATCCTAAAGTTTTACACTGAAGTCCACCGTACGGGTAGCAGGTGGACGGAGCGACGTACAAATTTTGGTATACAGCGCGCGGCTCTCTCTGAAAACTTTCCTATTTGATAGGTACTTGGAAATTTTGCCTCAAGAGATGATTTTTCACTAATAAAAAACTTACATAATATTCCAACAGGAGCAATAACAATGATCGAGTGGAGTGAACCCCATAAAATGGTCCGCACAGCGGTACAACAATTTATTCAGGCGGAAATTGTTCCCAACCTGGATGAACTAGAACATGGAGATACCCCGCCCTACGACGTGCTGAGAAAAATGATAAAGACCTTTGGCATGGATCAAATGGCCAAAGCACAATTCGAAAAAATGATCGAAAAAGAAAAAGCCATCGCCGCAGGAGAAGCAAAAGAGGAAAACAGCAATGATGGAGCAGCCAGCATGGTCGGCAAAGGTGACGAAGTCGCTATGACCATGATCCCTATGATCGAGCTCAGCAAGTATTGCCCAGGTATGGTAACCGCCATGGGAGTTAGCATGGGACTGGGTGGTGGTGCCATTATGAGTAAGGGGACTCTTGAACAGAAAGAACGTTGGGGCTTAGATGTCATCACCATGAAAAAAGTCTGCTCTTGGGCAATTACCGAACCTGGCTCCGGCTCTGACGCGTTTGGCTCTATGAAGTCCGTCGCACGCCGCACGGAAGATGGCTGCTACATCCTAAACGGATCAAAAACTTTTATCACCAATGGGCCTTACGCCGATGTGATTATTTTCATCTGTAAGCTCGACGAAGAAGGTGTTGCACCGAGAGACCGTAAAATCCTGACCTTTGTCCTGGATACAGGCATGGAAGGTTTAACCCAGTCCAAACCACTGAGAAAAATGGGCATACACTCCTCCCCTACCGGTGAAGTATTCCTGCAAGACGTCAAGGTTGGTACTGACCGCCTACTCGGCGGCTCTGAAGACAAGCAATCACGATCAGGAGCCAAAGACACTTTCACCCAGGAACGTTCCGGTGTTTGCGCAATGGCACTCGGCATTGTAGAACGCTGTCAGGAGCTATCCATTGAGTACGCTAAGCAACGCGTCCAATTTGGCCGCCCCATTAGCGAGTTCCAGCTAATCCAGTCCAAATTAGCTGAAATGGAAGTCGCTCGCGTCAACCTGCAGAACTTGGTATTCCGCTTTGTAGAAATGGCTGAACAAGGTAAGCAAATGACATTATCCGAGGCATCTGCAAGCAAACTGTATTCTGCCCGCACTGCAGTCCAGGTCGCGTCTGAAGCACTGCAAATTCATGGTGGAAACGGGTACATGGTAGAATATCGTGTAGAACAAATGCTTAGGGATGCACGAATTTTACAGATCTATGGCGGCACTGACGAAATCCAAGTTAATGCCATCGCTAAAGATATATTATCTCGTTAACTTCAAATAGCGCGGATGAGAGCTTACTCTCTCCCTCGCTCGCTGAACCCTATTAAAAAACCAGCTGACTGAAGCTAAGTTAATCGCCACAAGCCTACAGTTTCCTAAGTGAATAAACGCAAAAAGGCCGACCCATATCGCACTTATAGACGATATGAGCCGGCCTTTTTATATTTCACTAGAGTCTTACTTTATATTTTTTGCGACTAAATCCGCAATCGCTTGCGAACCCGCTGTCAGCCCACTTACTGCTGGGCTTACTTCGCAATCTACAGCACACAGATTGTCCCAACCCCTTACTGTATGTTGTGCATCCGCAGGCCGGTCGGTTGGTCCATCGACAGGAACCGGCCCGCCATAATTCATCGTACCTGCATACAGAATCTCTCCAGAAAAAGCATCGGTTAAACGCAGCGGCGTTTCTATCGTTGGCACATAGGGCTCACCGGGTTTAATGGCTACATAACCCGCAAAAGAAATATAAAGATCTAAATAGGCATCAACAGGTTTTTCAGGGGCGGGTAATTTAGAAGCAAACTTGCCCCCTCGACGAAACTTAGGTGTAACCATTACCACTTCGTAGCCCAGGCCCTCCAGTGCCTCTTTTACATCCATGGCTAATTGGTCCGAAAGTTTAAATTTCCACTCATCCAAAGTTTGCGTGAGACGCCGGTTTCTACGACCTTGATCCACAAATTTATTGGTCGTATTAAAACCACCGGCGACAATTCTTCCTGGTAAGGTAATACCCGGAGCTTTAAAGTCGTACGCCATAATTTTAATATCATAGAAAGTTGGCTCTGAAACCGTCGCCAAAGCAATTCTGTTATAGGGTACCGCCGGTTTAACGGCATGCTCTGTAGAAGTCTTTCCATCTAAACTTTGCAGTGACTCGCACCCAACCCATAAAGTCGCTAGAAGCGTTACACCCAGTATTCTCATTATTTTTTTCATTAATACCACCTTTTCTTTCTGTCCAAAGCAGACAAAATAGCACCTGCATCACAATGTAAAACCCTAGCTCATAAGATGTTTTTCTCTCATACGGCGCTATTCATACCTGAAAGTAAAATCTTCTTATCTACCAAGACTCCACAAAGCAAAGAGGCAATTAATTTTTGAGGCAAAAGCCCTCAGCATTTCGCGCTAACACTTCTACCAGACATTGATCGCCTTTTCCACAAAAGTTATGACGTTCTACACTCTCAGCCGACACTTAAGGGATTCAATAACAGAGACATTAGAGCACCGCGAACTAATCCATTCGCCCCATATAATGTGAGAGCTATAACATACTGCGACAAACAGCATAACAAGCGACACATAAGCGCTTAAATATCATCCTTTTTGGCGTGTATTCACACTCCATGACTAATTATTAATGGTAGAATCCACGCTTTCTGCTATACACCAGATGAAACGGAATAAGCGATTAAAAATAATATAGAAGCTGAAATAAAGGTCTATAAAAAGGAAATGAATAAACCTGAAGCTTAAGCAACACCTGAGTGTAGTGTCACAAACCAAATGACATCTGGTTACGCTATAGGTATGCTTGCCCGCTTTATTTATCTTCATTCAAAAGTCACCAATACAGATACAGGATACGGCATGAGAAAATGTCCAATGATTACGGACTATTGCTTCCGTGGCATGCAAATTATAAAGCGCCAGAATAAGACTGGCTTAAGTGTACTAATCCTTCTACTTTTTTCTTTGGATGCTTACGCAGCCGGCCCCAAAATGGGCCAGTTCTACCTTAACCTTGGCGGAGGCGCATTTGGCCCGCAATTCACACTCAAGGCGGGCAGTATTGACGGCCCTCCCGGCCAAGTAGAAATCTCAGGCATCCTACCCGGCAGTAATAATACCCCCTCACCCTTAATTGGGCTGGAGACAAGCAGCGACTCAGAGGTGCCGATAAAACCCGAAAACCTCGATATGATCTCCCTCGGTGGTGCATTTGGGTACCAAATTACAGATGAGTTCAGCGCTGAAGTTGGCCTGGATTTATCTATGATAGAAATAGACCTGCAGAACCTTTATATCATCCAGGATGTGCTGCCCGGCAACCCTGACACCATTCCCATACAAATTATGCCACCCGATATGCTACCGATTACCTTTTCAGGCATATATACCCTTTTCCCATCCTCACGAGTCAGCCCCTATATTGGTCTTGGCGCCATGCTGGCCTTGCTTGATAACCGCAGAGCAAACAGCGTCGCCACAGATATTGTTGTCATTGATGGCGGCCTTGAACTTGGTTACATCGTTCACGCTGGAGTTAAACTGGATATATCAGAGGGCATGTATGCCTTTGCAGATTTTAAATATGGGCGCGTATCCAACCCAAATATTGACGATCGATTCGGGGCGTCGGTTAGTGTCGAAAAATTTGAAGTTCGGCACATGCGATTCGGCGTTGGCTACCCGATTTAGCCCTTTAAGAACAAGAAAAACGCAAGCAAAATTGCTTTAAAATACACCACTCACCAAATATAAAGCTTACCTATGAAGATGAAAACTCACTTTCTTAGAAAAAAAACAACACTGAGCCTACTCTTGTTACTTGGGCTCTCTAGCTCCATCAGCTTCGCAGCAGGCCCTCGCCCTAAAGACTTTTATCTCAACCTAGGCGGAGGTATATTCACACCGGATTTTGTTCTGGACAAAGGCAGCAATTTAGAAGGCGTTGATGGTGAGTCTTCTGTCACCTTTGTGGGCATTAGCGTACCCTTTGTAGGCGTGAATCAACCCCTGCGACTAATCGGGCTATCAGGAGATGGCGACGTAGCTCCAAACCAACCTGAAAACCGCTCCATTCTTTCCTTAGGTGGAGTACTGGGCTACAAATATAATCGTAATTTTAATTTTGAAGCGCACCTAGACCTTGGTTTCCCAAAAATATTAATAAAAGACGTACATTTGGCCAATGTATTGGATGAAGACACTCAGCAAGCTGGCTCAGTTCGTATTCTCGCCCCCGACCTACTACCCATTGGTGCCAGTGTCACCTATACCCTTTTACCTGATTCTATAATCAGCCCTTACCTAGGTGTAGGAGCCATAATTGCCATGCTCGACAACCGACGTGCCGAAAATGAAGCAACGGATATTCTTGTTATAGACGGCGGCGTAGAGATCGGTTACTTGGTTCATGTCGGTGCCTTTATGGATCTGAGTAACACCTGGTACGGCTTTGCCGATTTTAAATTCGCGAGTATAGACAGCCCTGATTTTACGACACGCCAAGGTGTTGCTGCCCCTGTAGATCGACTGGATATTCGGCATATTCGAGTTGGAGCGGGCATCAGGTTTTAAACAACACTTTTTTAGTTTTAGTTCTGGTGTAACAAGGAACAAACTTACAACTTTTTGTTACACCAAGGGATACAAGTCGCCAATCGGGACATAACTCCTTGTTTTTAAATATTTCTTTCTGTAGCCATAGCGAGCACCTAGCAAACGGCACAGCCGCACCTCCCCCTTCAAGTTTTCCTTGGCTCACTAACCCCCTGAATGTTGGTGAATTTCCAATACCTCTATTTCAAAGCCTATTTACTGTTCTTCACGCCCGCTTTGTTCTATACCTATAAATAGATACTTCGTGTAGCGTGGGCTAAACAATCAATTCTGGACAGAGTTACCATGAAAAGGAAAAGCACCCTCAAAGCCATCCCCATTCTAGCAACGCTTATTACAGCTATCGGCCTTACAGCATGTCAGGATAGCGATACCGATAATGTGCCTATGGGCAGTGTAACCATTGCTGTTACCGACAGCCCTATCGATGATGCCACCGCAGTATGGATTCAATTTGTTGGTCTGACTTTTTATGGTGCCGATGGTTACAAAACAGAGGTGACTTTCGATGAGCCCAAACTTGTTGACTTACTCTCTCTGCAAGGCAGTCTCAGCGAAGAGATTCTTACTGAGTATGCCTTACCCGCAGGTGGCTATTCCTATGCTACATTCGATATTGATTTTAATACGTCCTCAATCGTCATTGAGGGAACGTCATATCCCTTGCAGCCTGACTTTGGTGACTGGAACACATTTTTCAAACAGCTCGTTTTAGAAAGCGATGCAAAACCTCCTATCGTTCCGTTTACCGTAGAAGAAAACTTAACGACCCACTTGACCTTCGATTTTGATTTGCGAAAATCCATCTTTGACGATGGTAGCAGCAATATTTACAGCTTTTCCCCAGCTATCCGCTCTGTAGTAACAAATGAATCCGGAAGTATTTCTGGCAATATTATTTATGACGGAACACATTTCGGCACCACGCTTTGTGTCGCTCAAAACGCCGCCGTTTATGCTTTCTCCGGCAGGAATCAATCAACACAGGATATCAGGGGCACAAGCGGAGACCCATTCAGCACCAGTAATATTATAAACAAAGGTAGCGACTATACTTACGAGCTAGGCTTTTTACCCACCGGGGACTACACTGTGGCAATAGCCTGCAATGCGTCGGACGATACGGTAAACAAAACTGAAAAACTTGAATTTGAAGATAAAAAAAATATCACCGTTGACCAACCCAAATCTTTTAGCGCCGACTTTCTATGAATTTAATTCGTCAATAAATAAGGACAGCAATCAGCCCCTTAAGGAATACTGAGCATGATGCACATTGAGAAAAACACCCTGACTAACGCGTCCGCCATCACCCTCTCCCAAAGAATGCTGGCATTTATTGTTTTGGCCAGCTGCATCACAGCGACAATTATTCTTAGTTTTATGCCCGTGCAGCTGTTCCTCGCTCTCACCACATTCGCATGCTTGGGCTGGGCCTTTCACAAACCGCTGCTCACCTTCGTTGGTGCATTAAAAGCGGAACATCAACGAGACATTCTGCCTAATACCAATGAGCAAGTTGTTAATTTCAGGCAAATGAAGGGCATTCGTAAAAATAGCTCTTTACGCGCACTGTACGGCAATGCGGTGAATAACGAAGATATTGAGGACGACAATGTCATCACATTCCCCCGCTCAACGCCTTCCAATTAACGGCGACAAATCGGTTAGATCATAAAACAAGAAGGCGTTAGAATAGGCTTCTCCCTCTTAGCGTTAGCGCCTTGATCATGAATTCACCGTCTTACTATATTGTCCCCTTCTGTGAGAAAGAACCCCTTAAGCTCTACGAAGACAAACACCTGCTCTTAGTCTGCAAGCCCGAGTTTCTCTTATCTGTCCCTGGCAGAGCAGAAGAGAACAAAGACTGTCTGATTACCCGGCTTCAAACGGAACACCCGTCGGCAAGCATCGTTCATCGCCTTGATCTCGACACCTCTGGCATTATGGTTGTCCCGCTAAAAAAAACTGCCCATAGCCACATTAGTCGCCAGTTTCAAGAAAGACAGGTTTCTAAACAATATACCGCTGAAGTATTTGGCCTTCTGCCTGAAGACAGTGGCAGCATAGAGCTACCCATCGCCAAAGACTGGCCCAATCGCCCTAAACAAAAAATCGATTTTGAGTCAGGAAAATCCGCCGTCACCCATTGGCAAGTTCTAAAACGTTTCCCCGAAGAGAATAAAACACGCGTCTTATTAAAACCCATCACTGGACGCACCCACCAGCTTCGCATTCACCTCAGCGAAATCGGCCACCCCATTTTAGGATGTGACATGTACGCGCATGAGGAGGCACTACTGCGCTCACCAAGACTTTTGCTCCACGCCACCTACATTAGCCTTATGCACCCAGACAGTGGAAAAACGCTGTTTGGGTACTGTCCACCCGAATTCTAAACGATGAATCTAATATTGCTCAACGAAGAGGATTTTCTACAGGAAGGTGAGGCTCGCCTTACTGGCGAACGTGCGGAACATGTCATTCATACTATTCGGGCCAAAGTTGGCGACACACTCACCGTCGGGCTAATTAATAGCCAGCATGGATACGGCATTGTTACCGCGCTCACCAGTAGCACTGTGACACTGCATGTTACGCTTAACAACCCACCGCCTGCCCCCTTGCCTCTTCGACTCATTTTGGCCTTGCCTCGCCCCAAGGTCCTCAGGCGAACAATTGCTGCCTGCGCAGCTCTCGGTGCCAAGGATTTGATATTACTTAATAGTTATCGGGTTGAAAAAAGCTATTGGGGCTCGCCACTTTTAGAGGCTAAACAACTGAGAAAACACCTCATCCTTGGTTTGGAACAAGGTAAAGATACCCAACTACCCAACATTCGACTTGAAAAACGTTTTAAACCCTTTGTAGAAGATAAGTTACCCCTATTACTCGACAATACCACAGCGCTGGTAGCTCACCCTTACGCCGATAGCGTCTGCCCCAAGAGCTCCTCTGGTCACATCACGCTGGCAGTGGGACCTGAAGGTGGCTTTATCCCCTATGAAATAGAGAAACTTGCGGAAGTGGGCTTCCAAAGCATTACTCTGGGTCAGCGCGTGCTCAAGGTCGAAACCGCCATCCCCTTTTTACTTGGCAAACTGTTTTAAACTGCGACAATATGACGCGGAAATTTACGTTTATTCCCGACAAGTTCTATGAGAGATTAACACCATTTTAAATAATCGCCTGCCTATGCCAACCAGCATCCTGTTTTCATCCGTTCATCGCCAAAACCTTTTCCGTGTTAGCGTCTTAAGAAGCTTTTACCTGATCAGCTTGCTGCTAACCATCATTTTTAATAATTCCCTGTCCAGCGAAGACCTCTACTTACCAGGGGTTCTTTACACGCTTATAACACTGCTACTCGTTAATATTTCCACTTATTTCACTCTTCTTAACGCAGACTCTATCAGCGAAAACACACTGCTTATCCACCTTCTTGTTGATGTGGTCGGTGTGTTTTTCTTGCTGTATTTTTTTGGTGGCTACGCGAACCCCTTTATCTTTTATTTACTCGTCCCCGTAACCATTGCTGCCGCTTCGCTTTCAACATCAAAGGTGCTTATCGTCTTTATTAGCTCTGTACTCGCATACAGCTTTCTAATGACACCTTTCTTTTTCCACGATACAGAGATCAACTCCCCCCACCACGGAGAAAATAGTGAATTCGGTTCCCACCTGGTTGGAATGTGGGCCAGCTTTATATTTAGCGCGGTGCTATTAAGTGTATTTCTGCAAGCAATGGGGCGCACATTGCAAAAAAAGGAGCAGGAGATAAACCAGCAAAAGGAGGTCCTTAGTCGCAACGAACAGGTCGTTGCCCTAGGGACTCTCGCTGCAGATGCTGCCCACGAACTGAGCACCCCCCTTTCAACGATGGCGATCACCATTAAAGAGTTGCAATACGAATGCGATGGCCAGAGTGAAATTTATGACGATCTCAAGCTTCTGAGAACACAGGTGGATCGCTGCAAAAGTGTACTCACTTCTCTGACCGAGCGAACCGGTTTCTCGCGCCCAGATTCTCTCGAGCCCGCTTCCCTCGTAGAATTTATTGAACAACAGCTCCATGAAATCCAGGTCACCCACCCTTCACGGGAAGTGCAGTACAGCTCCCACCTGAACGCTGACCTCACTATCCAAAACAAACCGGCTTTTCTACACAGTCTGAAAAACATTATTGCTAATGCCGTTGAAGCCAGCGAACATCTCGTTACCGTCCGCCTCGATCTGGATGGAGAAAACCTTCGCTTACGGGTTGCCAATGATGGTTGTGATATCACCCACCTCAATGAAAAAAAAATTGGCACGCCATTCTATACAGGAAAAGAGCATGGGCTGGGTTTGGGCTTATTTCTGGCCATATCCACCATTGAACAGCTGGGGGGAGGCATCGAATGGCAGAGCCGCCCAGGCGGGGGAACAATAATTCAATTGCATGTGCCACTGGATGGCTTGCAAGCCCCTTCACTAACAGAGAAAAAACAATGAGCGATTCAGTAGAACAGCAGGTTTGCCTCGTCGTGGATGACGATGAAGTCTACCTTCACGTTCTCTCCAAGGCGCTGACGCGCAGAGGGCTTATAGTACTAAGCGCCGCCAGCACTGACCAGGCCTTAGTAATAATGGAACAGTCTACGCCGGATTTAGCGGTTTTAGACCTGAAACTGGAAGGGCAATCCGGGCTGCACCTCATCAAACCCATCCTCTCGAAAAACCTCCAGTGCAAGATCCTGATGCTTACGGGCTATGCCTCCATTACCACAGCCGTGGACGCCATCAAGCTCGGCGCTAGCAACTACCTTAGTAAACCCGCAGATGCAGATCAGATATTAGCCGCACTACAAAAAGAGACAGGCGCGCCGGAGAAGGGACCCAACGCCACTCCCATGTCAATCAATCGCTTAGAGTGGGAACACATACAACGCACGCTTAAGGAACACGATAACAATATATCCGCCGCCGCTCGTAGCCTTGGCATGCACCGCCGGACCTTGCAAAGAAAATTACAGAAACGTCCCAAAAAACAGTAGTAATAAGCTAAAAGCGACTTCTTAGAGGTGTTATCGGCCTTTTAGCCTGCCAACAGATAAGCGAACGTGTCTCAAAATCACAGCCACTTTATGGCTTATCCGAGATTAAAACTAAAATAACCGCTTTCAATATCAATTAGATATAAAGCTGCCGTATTTAAGGCGACAAGCTAAACGGGGCTTCTCTGTCACATAATGACTGTTGCATAAAGAGAAAAACAAGGTAGACTCCGCCTCTGTTCATAAATAGTGGCGTAGAAGTGAATACATAGCGATGCTCAGCATGCTATGTAAAAATACCAATAATATAGATTTCAGGTAGTGAGGGTATTATGAGTAATGCAGATTTTGAGGTATACAGCGAGTTCACTTTCGACGAACCTCTAATCAACATGCGTAAGGCAAAACAACTGTGGCATGGCCGACGAAGAACCACTCGCGCAGTCAGCACCGTTATACGTATCGAACGCTCCTACGCTCGACTCAATAAAAAAACAGAAGGCTGGCCAAAAGAGCAGTACAAACCTCTCTATAAAGAACAGCACATAAAAAATGCTGACCTGCTGTACCGCCTTTGCAAAAATAACGGAGCAACTTGGGTAAAGCTTGCGCAATTCTTAAGTGCCCGCCCCGATATGCTTCCCAAGGCTTATATTGAAGCATTAAAGCCCCTTCAAAATGAAAACCACAAAGTCCCTTTCCCTAAGTTAGTTACTGTACTTCAGGAAGAATTAGGCTGGAACTGGCGTGACAAGTTCGAATGGGTAGATGAAAACCCCATTGCGACAGCATCTATCGCACAGGTGCACAAGGCACGCACTAAAGAAGGCGTTGACGTTGCAATCAAGATTCAACAACCAAAAGTTCGTGACTTATTTGATGAAGACTTCACCACCTTCCAGCTAATCGCCCGCGCACTTCGTGGAAAGCTGCCAGCCAACCTTGATATTGAACAAATGGTTATGGCCTTATTGGAAATGACCGCAGAGGAGCTCGACTTCCGTAACGAAGAGCGAAACACACGCGATTTCGGCGCGTTGAATCACCATCCACGTATTCGCATACCGGTACTGGTAGACCACTTGTGCACAAAGCGCGTCATCGTTACAGAGTGGATTGTCGGCTCACGCCTTACAGAGCACCTTGACCGTAGCAATAAAGAAGAAGCCAAAGACCTTCTTAATGTTCTGCAAGATAGCTACATGCAACAAATCACTCAGCTTGGTAAATTCCAGGCAGATCCACACCCTGGCAACTTTCTGGTAACACCGGAAAAAGACATTTTTATCGTGGATTACGGCACCATTGGTCGCCTTACACCAGAAGAAACCATGAACTACAGTATGTTAATCATGGTGCTTTTGGGACACATGGAAGGAAATATCGGCAAATTGCTTGCAAAATCCGGCTTTCAGGGAAATATTCCAAATGAGATGCTTGAAGATATGTCGCAATACGTCATACGTACCAAGCGACCCGCTAAAAAACTCAATGTAGAGGAAGTGATCGGCGAACTACTGGAAACATTGCAAGAAGCACATGTCGTCGTACCCGATCAGTTTGTCTCACTGGGGCGCGTTATCGGCACACTGGGTGGCTTTATGCAGACTTACAAAGTCCCCTTCACTTGGATGCCAGGTGGTGGCAAAAAAGATAAAAAAGAAGACACAAAGGATGCAACAGAGAAGGCTGCTGACACTAAATAGGCAGCCTCTCAACATCCTTTAAAAAGGCTCCTTTATGGGGCCTTTTTTATGCATATAATTTCTCGAAACTTAAGCAGGTAACAATCACCATCACACGTCCCTTAAGCTTAGAAACCTCAGTTGGGTTTGAAAGAACCCACACATAGGTCGGAGCAAGGTTCAAGTGCTTCCTCAGGCTTACCACGCTTCTTCTCCATCTTTCATTTTTCCACCCTGGTGGCGCTGGATAAACGCAAATTTCAAGCGCAATAGCTCGCTGGGTGAATCCACGATCATATTCAACCATTGCGCATGGCCAATACTGCTTTTTTCCTTTAACTCCTGGGGTGGAGCTACTAGCGCCTTATGGTCTGAAGCTTCATTTTTTCTAACTTGTTTGCTCTTAGTTTTCTGACCAGACTTGTCGTTACTTTTACCCTTTGTTTTTTGATCTTGCTGCTTATCTTTTTTCTTACTATTTTGCTTTTCCTTTTTCTGTTGGTCTTGTTTAACAAATTTTTTATTTTTAGAGCCGCCCTCGCTATTCTCTTTTAACGGGCCCTTAGGTTTTTGCTTAGATTTATTTTGTTGTTTAGGCTTTGGCTTGGTGGATTTTTTTGATTTCTTTTTAGACTCAAGAAACTCTTCCACAAGCTGACGATTGAAGGATGCATCCCTAAACTCAATGTCCATATCCAGGGTCTTATTAAACGCATCCAGCGCTTCTTTGAGTTTGCCTTGCTGTACCAGAGCATTGCCACGGTTAAAGTGGGCTTCGGGTGTATCAAGCTGGGCATAATAGTGAGCGGCTTTATCGAACCGCCCCAGCCGATACCAAGCCGCGGCTTTCCAGCTGGGGTTCTCAAACTTCTCGGCTGCATTGCTAATCAAGCCATTTTTGAATAGCTGGTAGGCTTGGTAATCCTGCCTGATCCATAAATCCCGCCACTTACCTTTTAAGTCGGAAAACTCTGCAGAGTTACCTGCTTCAGAAGCTATAGGGGTCAAGGAGACGCTAATAAATAATAACAACGGTAATAGACCGGTACCGAGCCAGCCACGCCTAAATGCCAACGAAGCAATAGGCACTAAGAGGAAAAGAAAATAAGGGCCATACTCATGCCACTGATCTATGCGCTTTTCTTCTTTTTCATTAAGCTGATCTATTTGCTCTTTGATATCATAAATCCAGTCCGTACTTTTAGGATTGGACTTGTTGAGGCTGATAAAGCTGGCACCCGCTTGCTCTGCCACCGACCTTAGAAAACCAGCATCCAGTTTTGGCTTAGGCGCCATACCAAATGCATTGCTTGGTATTTTTCTCCCTTTCGTTTCTGGAATACTGCCTCCACCCTCCGTCCCCACTCCTACGATAGTTAATAGATAATTATTTTTGGTGATTTCTGCAGAGGCAAGCTTAAATTCGTTTTCATCATAGGCACCGTCCGTAACAAGCAACACCTGCGCCTGCTTTTGTTTATCCCGCTCTAAAAGCGCAAGCGCTTTTAATAAAGCTCTATCTGGACGACTGCCTTGAGCAGGCATGATGGCAGTATCCGCGTGTTTAATAATATCCAGCGTGGTACTGGCATCTTGAGAAATAGGGGCTGCCAAAAAAGCCTGCTCGGCAAATAGAACCAAACCTACACTGCCCTCCTTTTTGTTTTTCAATTGCTGCAAGAGTTGGCTTTTAACCACTTCTAAACGGCTTGGGTATAGGTCATCAGCATCCATTGAACGAGATAAGTCCAACGCAATCACTAAAGCCGATTCACCGCGCATAGAAGGCGAAGGCAGCTTCTCCCAAGTAGGCCCCGCCAAGGCGATAATAGCGACAGTCCAACCCACAAACAGCAAGGATAAAAAGAACCGGGACTGGTGATGATGTTCATTCACAAGAAGAAAAGGCAAGAGTTTTTTATCGACTTTATCTGCCCAAAAGTTTCGCTTGGACTTTATTTGATAAAGCCGCAGTACAAATAAAATGGCAGGAATAAACGCCCACAAGAAAAATGGTCTTAAAAAATGAAAGGGCTCCCAGCTCATTCCTGATGGACTCCATTATTTTTATTTGCAGAGTCCGCATCGAAAAAACCGGTATCTGTCGAAGGGGAAACAAACTGGCTTTTTAATAGGGCAAGTATAAATGACAGCAGTAATGCTGCGCCCAACGGCCAGAAATAAAGCTCAAGCACGTGATGATAGTAATCCTGACCAATCAGCACCTTTTCCATTTTATCTATGGTCGAATATACGTGCTGTAGCTCTGCCACATCTTGCGCGCTGAAATAGCGTCCTTTAGTAAGCTGCGCAACGGTTTTTAAGGTGGTTTCATTGAGTACGGCAGCTTGGTTAACGGACTGCTTACCGAACAGCGGGTTTACGTACTTTGCACCAATGCCAATGGTGTACACCCGTAAACCTTCTAGCGCGGCGAAATGCGCTGCGCGCGGTGCGGGAATAATTCCGGCGGTGTTATTGCCATCGCTAAGTAGAATCAACACGCGTTGATTTTGAGGCCGGTTGTGAAGGCGTTTAACCGCCAGCCCGATGGCATCACCAATGGCAGTCTGTTTACCCACCATACGTATTTGAGCCTCATCCAGCAGCTGTTCGATGCTGCTCAAGTCATAACTTAAGGGAGACTGCACATACGCTTTCGAGCCAAACAGAATAAGACCAAGACGATCCCCCTCGCGCTTTTTTATAAATTCTTTCAGCACAGATTTTACTGCGGTTAGTCTATCCACCGCAGTTTCGTTAAGGAAGAAATCCTGAATTTCCATGCTGGAGGAAAGATCCACCGCCAGCATAATGTCTCGCCCAGTTTTAGGTTGATCCACAGGGTCGCTTAACCATTGCGGCCGGCTCATGGCACACAGGAGTAATAACCAGGTAATGATGCCCAGAACGAGGGGCCAGCGCGTTTTATTGGTTTTCGCGTTAAGTGTATGGGAGATTTTATTAAAAAATGGCACCCGTAATCCTGCCGAAGAGCGATCTGACACAGGCGGTAGCAACCATCGAATCACCAAGGGCAAGGGGAGCAGTAAAAAGGCTAAAGGCCACACGAGGTGAATCATGATGACTCTCTGCTGTCACTAACGCCGCTGTATTGAACGCTACGATAACTACGATGCGGGTTTTCTTTGATCCAAGCCCTGACTGCTGTAATCAAGGCGGGAATGTCTGAACGGCTAGGTTCTTTTTGGTAGGGCCAATGAATAATTGCCTGCCCTTGCTCGCCCTCAAATTGCTCAGTGCAAGAAGTTAAAAGTAGAAAAGCCAGCCAATCCTCACCCCACAAATGTGCAAGTTTGGTTTGCGGAAACTGAACGGTGGCATAGTGCTTAAGTAGCATGCCGATTTCCATCATACAAACACCGCTCTCCTCCCCTTTCTCAAAACTTTTTTCAATATTTTTGAGCTTTTTAAGGGCCAAATGATGTTGTTTTTTGCGGTAATAGGAAAAATAATAAACAAGGCCAATCAACAAGCTAAAAAAAAGTGCGATGATGAACCACCAGGCCGGTTGCAAGGGAAAAAAACTTGCTGGCTCTGGCAGGTGAACATCTCTGAGTTTTTGAATGATTTCCTGATGATTAGCCATTCATCACTGCCTCAGAGCTTCATTAAAGTTTGTTACCCCCGGTACAGCAGAAAGCTGTAGGTTCAGCACTTCCAGTAAAGCTGCGTCTGTGGCAATTGCATGGGCATTAAAACCCGCCCGTTTGCTCAAATTTTCAATAGTGCCTAAACGTTGCTTAAAAAGCTCACTGTGGTGCTGCCTTTGCTCCAAGGGGCTATCATTTACTTCCAAAAGTGCTTGCCCATCAGAAAGACGATAGCGCCCGGCAGGCAAGGCTTGTGCTTCAAAGGGGTCATAAATCAACAACAAATTCACATCACAACGCTGGCTTAAATCGTAGAGCACATTTTCAAAGGTTTTATTACCAGGCTCTAATGCGTAAAAATCACTGACGATAAAACATAAACTGCCCTTCGGGGCTAAGTGGTTAAAACGCTGCAATTGGGTAAGGAGAAGCGGCTGATCGACATCTTTAACGTTTTCAGGAATATTTTCCTGCTTAACGCTATTGATCGGCTCTATCTGTAAGCGTTTAAGCAGTGGTAACACACCATTATCACCCGGCACAGGCTTAAATACGTGTTGCTGATTCTCATCAAAAACAATACCCCCCACTTTTTCATTAAGCTCTTTTGCCAACCATACCAGCAGAGCCGCTGTTTTGGATGCCCGTACCGATTTATACTCACTGCGTGTGGCAAAGTGCATGCTTCGACTGTGATCCACCAAAAAGCAAACTGGGCGCTCCCGCTCTTCATGGTATACCTTTACGTGGGTTTTAAGGGTGCGAGCAGTAACACGCCAATCAATATGCCGCACTTCATCACCAAACTGATAGTGTCGAGCGGTGTCGTACTCCAGCCCACGGCCGCGAAATGCTGAAATAAACTGGTTCGCGCTGTCTTGAGGGAAAGCATGAGGCGGCGAAAGAAATAAAGCATGAATTTCGTTGCGAAGGTTTAATAGCTCCTGAAAGGAACAGCTTACTCCGGCTGAATCTGCATTATTGTTAGTTTTGGGCCTCAG
The DNA here is from genome assembly GCA_002366835.1 of Gammaproteobacteria bacterium UBA3067. Classification (GTDB taxonomy): domain Bacteria; phylum Pseudomonadota; class Gammaproteobacteria; order Pseudomonadales; family UBA3067; genus UBA3067. Next base: position 6,773 of record DFBZ01000081.1, on the reverse strand, counting down.
CAACGCTGGCTTTCGACTTTGAATTTTCGTATGTAACCAACTACGAAAATAATCCAGCCGCGCAAAAAATTCTTCCACGGCAACGCCATTCTTGGGTTTACCGAGAAGCTTATTTTTGACTGTTATCAAACGCACGATCACAACCCATTAAGGCATGGGAATCAGTGTCAGCAAGCGGCTCACCACTTCATCCACCGTCACGGAGTCAGCCACTGCTTCGTAAGAAAGTATCAAACGATGACGCAGCACATCGTACACCACAGCATGAATATCCTCTGGCGACACGTAATCGCGCCCCTTTAACCAGGCATGGGCGCGGGAGCAATATTCCAATGCAATACTTCCCCTTGGGCTGGCGCCATAACGTATCCACGCGCCAACTTGCTCATCAAGGTGAGCCGGGTTGCGCGTAGTCGATACCAGGTCCACAATATATTTTTCAAGAGCGTCAGAAAGGTGAAGTTGAAAAACTTCTTTCCTAGCTGCAAGTACAGATTCCTGCGATACCTGGCTTGCAACCGTTGTAACTTTCTCTACGCCTAGTCGCTGCTGCCTAATGAGAGCGAGAACCTTTTGTTCGTCTTCTACCGAGGGATAGCTTATATTCGCCTCCATAAGGAAACGATCCAATTGGGCTTCCGGCAGTGGGTAGGTGCCTTCTTGCTCGATGGGGTTTTGGGTGGCCATCACCATAAAGGGGTGAGGCAAAGTATAACTAGTCTTCCCCACGGTGATTTGATATTCCGCCATGGATTCCAACAAAGCTGACTGCACCTTAGCCGGCGCCCTATTGATTTCATCTGCGAGAATAAAGTTATGAAACAAAGGGCCCTTTTGGAAATCGAAATCACCCGTTTCAGGCCGATAAATATCCGTACCGGTAATATCTGCGGGCAGTAAATCGGGTGTAAACTGAATGCGATGAAAGTCGCCCTCAAGACGATTAGCCAGCGCCTTAACAGCCGTGGTTTTAGCCAAGCCGGGCGCGCCAACGACGAGCAAATGCCCTTCTGCTAACAAAGCGATTAGCATACGCTCCAGAAGGTTTGACTGCCCGATCACCTCTTGGGCAAGCGAAGCCAGTAGTGCCTGAAATTCATGTTGGAGAGGTGTTAAGGGAACGGAAGCATCGTTTGCCTGTTTCAAAAGCACTTAACCTTATTATTATTGTTGACATAAAGAAGAATAGCTTGAGCATACCATAGATACGCATGCCATTCAGCCTCAGCGATATCACACCAACAACACCCACTTTTCATCAAGGAGATACAGTTGAAACAAAATCCAAGCTCCATCCGCCCTGGAAAATACCGACACTTTAAAGGCAACTACTACCAGGTCGAAGGTAGCGCGAAGCATTCAGAAACACTGGAGGAATACGTTGTATATCGCCCACTTTACGGCGAACAGGATTTATGGATTAGACCCTTGTCTATGTTTATGGAATGCGTTGAGCACCAGGGAAAGGAGTTGGCACGATTTGAGTATATAGACGATGAGTAGAGCAGGAAGCGAGTCATTCCCATTAAGCCTCTACCAAAAGGTGAAGGCTTAATGGGCAGCCCAAACGCTACAGCCGCCCTGCTTAATTCAGAATGGCTACGCTTTTTGCCCTGCCGCAGTAACGCTCTGGGCAAGAGGATCACATTTTGGAGATTGCTTCCAAAATATTAGTAGTTGAATTACCCCCAGTATTTTCCCATTCTCCGTAACAAAAACACGATGGATATGCTGCTCGTGCATTTTGCCCGCAATCTCGGGAAACGTCGTATTCATTTCAACACTGACAACACTGGGAGTCATGATGCTATCCACATTGCAGTTATCACTGGCATGGGCAAGCAGCTTGCTTATATCACCCGGCATAACGGGCTGCCCTATTACCTCGGTATACACGTGGATTCAAACAATACCTGCAGGATCAATCATACGTGCGCGCCGTGAGCCAGTACATCTCCATCCTTATGACATCCAGGGCTTTGATGCGGATGTACCTGCTACGCCGCTGGTGCAATAAAAAATACCGTCGCATATCCGCACAAATACAGGTACAGCGATACGAGGCTAAGCCATATAGACACCACGGCAAGCCTCGTTCACCTCAAAAGTACTTATCACACTCGACGCTTTATAATCCACGAACGATGCAGATGCCCTTTACGAATAAAATCCGGGCTGCGTGTTTTATTCGTAATTTCCTCCACATCAAGATCCAACAAAGCCTCGGTATCAAGTTCAAAACGCTTAAAGTTATTTGAAAATAATATCTGCCCACCTTCCGATAAATGCTTCATCGCAAGCCGAAGTAATGCCACGTGCTGGGCCTGAACATCAAAATGATCACGCATCTTTTTTGAGTTAGAAAACGTCGGCGGATCAATAAAAATAAAATCATACTGGTGAGAGCTCTTTTCTAACCACGCCATCACATCAGCTTTGATAAGATGATGCTGCGTTTCACTAAAACCATTCAGATTAAAATTACAACGCGCCCAATCCAAATAGTTTTGAGAAAGATCCACCGAGGTGGTGGACTTCGCACCGCCCATAGCAGCATGCACCGATGCCGTCCCGGTATAGGAAAACAGATTAAGGAAATGCTTACCTTTGCTATTTTCTTCAATGAATTTTCGCGCGATACGATGATCAATAAACAGACCCGTATCCAAATAATCACGTAGATTTACTAAAAACCGGCTAGAGTCCTCGTAAACCTCTAGCAACTTTTCTTCTTTTCCTTTTTTTGTATACTGCTCTTTACCCTTCTGACGACTACGAACTTTTCTAAATACATTCTCGTATTTAATACCGAATAATTCACGCACCGTGACCACAGAGCAATTAAAACGTCCACGTGCTTTTTCCAAGTCAATATTTGAAGGAGGCGCATATTCCTGAATATGTGCACAGTTTCCATAAAAGTCGACAGCCACATTATATTCAGGCAAATCGGCATCGTATAAACGGAAACAATACGGCATTTCACCGCCAAAGGACTTTTTCAGACGTTTAAAATTCTTTTTTAAGCGGTTCGCTAAATCACTGGAGCATTTGTCTGATAAGGTCTGCTCGCTCTGTATGCTGATTTCGCTAAAACGGGGGAGAGATAAATGAGGCTCGACTTGAGGAACCCGAAAAACCCGAAATACGGCGTTCCCGCCACCATGTAGTACCCGACGCGTTTGATGATTATTAAAACGCATGCTATCCAGGTGTTCCACCTGATCGGAAATCACTGCGACTTGCCAGTTTTCAAAATTTTCTTTCAACTTTTCAGCCAAACAGCGATAAAGGTAGCGCACGCTCTTTACTTCACCTAAACGATCACCGTATGGGGGATTTGTCGCAATAAAGCCCGATGGCTGTTCTATTGAGGCAATAACTTTTCCTTTTTTTACAGGCGCAGTAAAATGTGCAAGCTCCCTTCGCTCAATATGTACAAGGTGATCCAACTGGGCTTTTTTTAAATTCCTGCTGGCTATCCTGATGGCATTCTTATCGGCATCATAACCAATTATTTTTGCTTTGCAGTTTTGCCTTCCCTGCTCACGCCTTAATACCGCTTGTTCTTTTAAAGAGCACCAAACCCCTTCATCAAATAGTTTACATGCGAAAAAACCATAATAATCACGCATTAGGCCCGGAGCGGTATCGGTGGCGATCATTGCTGCCTCAATTAAAAATGTTCCGCTACCACAAAATGGGTCTATAAATGACAGCGCAGGCGTATTTGATTCACCCGCATCGGCATTATTAAACAAAGTGGGTAACCATCCCATTTGCATTAAAATTCCTGCCGCCAAATGCTCCTTTATAGGAGCTTCAACACTTTCTTCACGATAAGCTCGGCGATGCAGGCTGTCGCCAGAAAAATCGAGATTTAATGTCGCCTCATTTTTATTCAAATAGAGAAAGAGCTTTATATCAGGCCGACGAGTTTCCACCGATGGACGCACGCCATGTTTTTCCTGAAAATAATCAACCACCGCATCTTTCACCCGTAGCGCTGCGTAATGCGTGTTATTTATACAGGATTGGGAACTAGCGACATCCACTGCAAAAGAGTTTTCCACATCCAGAACGTCTGCCCACTCAAGAGTGGAAGCCTTTGCGTACAGCTCATCCGCATCCGATATAGTCATTTGTATCAAGGGTTTAAATACCTTCAGGGCAACCCTCGACCATAAGCAACAACGCATTGCCACTTCCACCGTACCCGAGAATCTAACGATACCCGCCCTAGTCTCAGTAACTACCGCATTAAATGATAATAATTCTTGTTCAAGGGTGTTTTCAAAACCCTTTTCACAACTTGCAATCCACTGGTGTTCATTATTATGTATTGAATCAAATTTCACGTGTTTATTCCAAAATCGTATTTATCAACGTTACAGTAACTTAGCTAGTATAGAGTGCGCTTATATCTTTAATAAGAATAACAACAACTATTTATATGCAAATAAAATAATTGGCAAATAGAAAAAAAAAGAACAATATAAATATCACTGGTTCACAAAAAAGAGGAGCGTTAAAAACTAGTAAGGGTAATGCGATTCACGCATAGTCAGTTTTCCAGAAATATCTAATTACAAGCGATAAGATTAGGAAAAGTAACTTATGAAGAGACAGAAACGCGATAAAACCGAGCTAATTTTCTCCCGTGGTCACCAAGCTGGCCTAAGCGGTCGATCTAAAGAAAGCTGTCCGTATGCAAACGACATGCAAAAACAATCATGGTTAAATGGGTGGCACGATGGTCGGCAAGATCAATGGAGTGGATACTCGGGCGTTTCGGGTGTTCATAAAATAGCGAACATTTAATATACTACCAACTTCAAGAGTAAGCTATACCGATCAGCAAGATCGTACTTACGATAAAGCGAGAGAGCCAAGCTCTACATTTTGGCTAGAAACTGCAACCCTGAATCGATGGCTTATTAAGAAGAAAACATGCACTCCCCAAACGCACATCAGGTGCGATCAAAGGCCCTTTTTAGGGCCTTTTTAATTTGCATGACCTAGACTTAGACACTTTTAGGCCTTCGCCTTGATTGCCCCCACGACATCTTGAACCAAGCCAGGGCCTTCGTATATAAAACCAGTGTAAACCTGCAATAGCTTTGCCCCCTTCTCCAGACGCTCCAGACCTCTTTGCCCACTATTAATACCGCCTACACCGATCAGCGGAATACTCTCCCCTAGGTACTGATAGAACTTTTCCTGCACTTGAGTCGACTTATCAAAGATAGGCGCACCGCTCAAACCACCTGCCTCTTTAGCATGCTTATCACCCTCCACCCCTTGCCGCGATGCACAAGTATTGGTGGTGATAAGGCCATCAATACCTGCTTTGAGAAATTGTTGCGCCATTTCTTCGATTTCGTCATCGTCAAGATCGGGGGCGACTTTAAACACTAGAGGCACGCGCTTACCATGTTTCGCCTCCAAAACTGCCTGCTCAGCTTTTAGCGCATTTAACAATTCATCCAGATACTTGCCGTGTTGCAGCTCACGCAAACCGGGGGTATTTGGAGAGGAAATATTAATAACGATATAACCCGCATAGGGGTATACCTTACGCATGCAAGTCAGGTAATCATAAACTGCCTTATCCACCGGCGTATCAAAGTTTTTCCCTACATTGATGCCCAACACGCCCGTGTAGCGGGACTGTTTTACCTGTCTGACTAGATGGTCAACCCCCTTGTTATTAAAACCCATACGGTTAATCAAAGCTCCGTGTTCCGGCAAGCGAAACATACGCGGCTTAGGATTACCAGGCTGAGGCCGTGGCGTAACGGTACCCACTTCAATAAAGCCAAAACCAAGTGCCGCCATACCATCGATACACTCGGCATCCTTATCCAACCCTGCGGCCAAACCCACCGGATTAGAAAATTCCAAGCCCATTACCGTAAGCGGGCAGGCCAGGCTATCAATAACACGCTGGCTTAATGCCAGCTTGTCAGAATAGCGGATACTCTTGAGAGCAAGATGGTGAGCCTTTTCAGGATCAAGGTGAAAAAGAGCTTTGCGAGCAAATTGATACATAGAGGATTTTGGCGCCGTTCGCGAATAGGGAAGTCAACGTTTGATTATACCGAGTTTACGGCAATGAATCATTCGAGAGTCCAACAGCGAAGCCTTCGGCAATATGGAAGAATACGGAAGGGGGGCATCAACTCAGACGCCTTTGAACTTTAAGCGATCAAAGGGAAACCAGTTCACACAGAGTAAGAGCGAACTAACACCTGAAGTATTTCTCTGTTCGTGTTATCAAGTGAATCTAAAGAGAAACCTGCAATATAAGAAGGCCTGTCTTCGCTGTACTCACACCAAACACATTGGCCATCAAAAGCCACACTTTTGGAGCCTTTAATTTTTACAGGCAACACCACTGCCATGGGATACACTTCATCCAGCAAAAGCTGACTTGCCGAGAAAAGCATTAAACCATCAGCGGAAATATTTCCAATTGGCCCAAGACGAGAGCCGTCTTCACGATTAAATACACGAAGGGGGACATTAGGAGCTTGACGCAAGCTTTTTCTTTTCAAAATTGCTGCATCCAATGCAAATGACTTAGTATTGGGGGACAACATTACCTCTCCAACCTTATTTGCGTTTCAAAACGAAAAGAAAAAATCTCTTGGCTTTTAAACTCGAAAGAGTCTAAAAAGCCAAGAGATTTTTCTCTGATTTCGTACGTTTTTTGTTGTTTTTCTTACTTGCTTACCCGGAATATCAGAGCCAATTAGTTTCTTATTTTTATT
>DFBZ01000125.1 GCA_002366835.1 Gammaproteobacteria bacterium UBA3067 | reverse complement strand
GTGCCTTCTATCTGGTGTTCAAGCTCGTAGCTGATATCAAAATAATCAGCGATAGCCCTTTTCCCCCGGCCAGTAACAAAGCCACATTCGGTTAAGCCAGCTTCCATCGCCTCTTCAACGCCATAATGTACCAAGGGCTTGTTGACAACAGGAAGCATCTCTTTGGGCATGGACTTGGTGGCAGGCAAGAAGCGCGTACCGTATCCAGCGACAGGAAAAATACATTTTTTGACCATAGTGTTTTCTATCCTTGTTGAAAGTTCCACTCGGATTATGCAAGAAAAGTACACAGAGTTTAAGAGAATTAGTTTACGGAAATGCTAAAGCGTGACCCACAACCATCAAACCATAGAACGCTAGCAGGCAGTTCTGGAAGCGCTGAACAAGCCATGAATGCATGTATTCACCCAAAACGTCCGATTTTCTCGTCGCCAAAAACCCCATCCGGCCGACAGTGAATGACACAGAATAGCCCAAACCACGACGTATATTGGGAATTGCGTGCCACCTACTACTCAAATGTGGAGATTTCGAATCGCCCTACTTCGCACGGGATCAAATCAGCAGCACCAAGTTTTACTATTCTCTTAACTCTGAGCCTAAGCAATTAGAACGTTTACAACGAACACTGGGCTAAAAAAATCTTCACGCTTTTTTCAAACTGAATCGAATTTTGCTTAACTCTATCTGAGCAGCTATAAAGAGTAATAATTTATTCTTTTTCATTATCATTCTTTTTATAAACGCCTTTGACAACTCACCCCCTTTGCTATATCTAATTAATAGTCAGCATAGAAGGATACTTACTGTGAATGAGCCTATCGATATATTACTGTTCGGCGGCCGTGGTGATCTTACTCAAAGGAAACTGATCCCGTCTCTTTTTCAGCTACACAAAAAAGGGTCGCTTGCGCCAGATAGTCGCATCATTGGATTATCTCGCAGCGGTATTAGTTCTGAAGAATATTGTGAAATTCTTTTTAATGCACTGGAAGAATATGCACCAAAATGCGTCGGCACAGAGGAACAATGGTCCAACTTCACGCAACGGGTTTCATTTCTAACGCTGGATGGCAACAGCCGCGATGATTTCATTAAACTTTCACAAATACTGGAAGAACAACAAAGCCGACACCGGCTTTTTTACCTCGCCACCCAACCCAGCCTCTACGTACATATCTGCAGAAACCTTGCAGAAAATAATCTCATCACAGGAGATTCCCGTGTCATTCTGGAAAAACCCATCGGCCAGGATTTAAAAACCGCTCAGGAAATAAATCGCCAAGTATCTACCTGGTTCAGCGAAGAACAAACCTACCGCATCGATCACTATCTGGGAAAAGAAACTGTACAGAATTTATTAATATTACGCTTTGCGAACAGCATGTTCGAGTCGCAGTGGAACAACCATTACATCGACCATATTCAAATTACCATCGCAGAAAAAATAGGTGTCGGCACTCGTGGTAGTTTTTTTGAACAAGTGGGCACCATGCGCGATATGGTTCAAAACCATTTGCTTCAGCTCTTATGTATTATCGCAATGGAGCCTCCCTACAGCTCTTCTCCAGATGCCATTCGAGATGAAAAACTAAAAGTTCTTAAAGCACTCAAACCCATAAAGGACGAAGCACTGCAAAAAAATGTTGTGCGAGGCCAATACGGGCAATCCGCCAACGAAACGGAAAAATTAAAGGCCTACCGAAATGAGGAAGACGTGCCTACCGACAGCAATATGGAAACCTTTGTGGCACTCAAAGCCGAAGTCGATAACTGGCGCTGGTCGGGCGTTCCCTTCTACCTGCGCACAGGCAAACGCATGGCCACGGGTTTGTGCGAAATTGTTGTTGAATATAAAAAAATCCCCCACTCCATATTCAGCTCTTTTAACTCCTCGTCCATTCCCAACAAATTAGTCATACGCCTGCAGCCCGACGAAAGTATTAAGCTCAGAATTTGCGAAAAAAGAATGGGGCCCGGCATGAACATCCAGCCCACCGAATTAAACCTGAACCCAGATCAAAACGCGAACGACCCCCCCCCCACAGCCTACGAACGACTGTTACACGATGCCATTAACGCCAATGCCACACTTTTTATGCGCCGCGATGAACTGGAAGCCGCATGGCAATGGGTTGACCCGATTATTGAAGACTGGAACCAAAACAACCGCATTCCTGAGATGTATCCCGCCGGATCATGGGGGCCTGCCGCCTCCACCCTGCTTCTCGCCAAGGATGGCCGACTCTGGAACGAAATGAGCTAAAATTATGATGATTAACGAGCATCTTTTTAACGACTCTAATGAACTGCAAGCTACGCTCACTGAGCACCTGCTGAGCATACTTTCCAAAGCACTGGTAAAAAAAGGCCAAGCAGTGATGGCCGTACCCGGCGGCTCGACACCTGTTTCCCTGTTTCAAGCACTTGCCAAAGAAAACTTCGATTGGAAGAAGGTCACCTTTCTACTCACCGATGAGCGCTGGGTTGAAAACACCCACACCGACAGTAACGAAAACCTGCTGCGCACCCATTTTCTTAACGCAAGCGAAGCCGGTTTCATTCCGCTTAAAAGCAAGGCCGACACCGCAAAAGAAGGGCAAGAGGCCACAGAAAAAAAGCTGCAAAAAATCCCCCTTCCCACAGACATTTGTCTATTGGGAATGGGCGAAGATGGCCATGTTGCCTCTTTATTTCCCGAAGCGCCAGAATTAAAGCAGGCCCTGGATACCAGTAATAAACAGCGCTGTATCGCAGTAAGCCCCCCAAATACCCCACAAGAACGCTTATCACTCACCCTCAGCGCCCTTCTCAATACAAGCCAAATTATTTTGCTTATAAAAGGCGATAAAAAACGCAAGATCTATTTAGAAGCAAAAGAAGCCAAAGACAATATCACCTTTCCCGTTGGCCACATTCTCCACCAAAGCCATGCACCCATTGATGTTTATTGGACAGCCTGATGACAACATTGCACCCCGCCATTGAAAAAGTGACCAAAGCAATAACATCACGCAGCCGCACAAGCCGCGAACAATACCTGCAGCAAGTGAAGCACCAACAAACTCTGCACTGGGGCGAATTCGGCCCTACTAACATCGCACACGCCCTTGCCAGCGCGACACAAGACGAAAGGTTGATTCTAAA
>DFBZ01000078.1 GCA_002366835.1 Gammaproteobacteria bacterium UBA3067 | reverse complement strand
AGCAGTCTCAAGTTAAACGGGGAAAGGCAAGGCATATTGCGAACCTGTTGAATGCCCATTACTACCCATTGTTCGCAACAGTCTGATTTAAGCTGACGAGTTATTTTTATGACGGATAAAACCCATCAAACCCGTATGGCAAATAAAAAAGCCGTTATGGATGCCCGAATTGCCAAGGCCACTGAAGAACGTGGCGTGCTGATTTTACTTAAAGGGAACGGCAAAGGAAAAAGCAGTTCTGCCTTTGGCACCATGGCGCGCTCCCTCGGGCATGGTAAAAAATGCGCGGTCATCCAATTTATTAAAGGCCGTACAGAAACGGGTGAATATAAACTATTTAAAGACCAGCCCTTACTTGACTGGCATGTCATGGGCCATGGTTTTACTTGGGAAACCCAAGATAAAACGCAAGATATAGCCGCTGCTCAAAAAGCCTGGCAGCTTGCTGAAAACTTATTGTTAGATGAAAGCTACGATATGCTGATATTTGATGAATTGAGCTATATGTTCAAATATGAATATCTCGATGTACAGCCAGTCGTTGAGGCAATCAAGGCTCGACCAACAATGCAAAATGTCATTATTACCGGGCGTACCATGGCGCTGCCATTGCAAGAAATCGCCGATACTATTTCCATCGTTCAGGATGAAAAGCACGCTTTTCGTCAGGGCGTGAAAGCACAAAAGGGCATTGAATATTAATGACTAAAGTTTGTTGCCCCGCACTTTTGCTGGCTGCTCCTGCTTCTGGCCAAGGTAAAACCACCATCACCGCTGCACTGGCTCGTTTGCTCAAGCGCCAGGGCAAAAGGGTGCATGTTTTTAAAACGGGGCCGGACTATTTAGATCCGCAAATTTTAGAACAGGCATCGGGGCAAGCCGTAGAAATGTTGGACACATGGATGGCCGGTGACGCTCGGTGTCAGCAAAAATTATATGAGGCCGCCAAGGTTGCTGATTTAATTCTGGTAGAAGGGGCGATGGGTATGTTCGATGGTGAGCCCTCCAGTGCCGATTTAGCGGCAAGGTTTAATATTCCCATTGCAATGGTTATGGATGTAAAAGGCATGGCGCAAACAAGCGCTGCGATTGCATCGGGGCTTGCCAATTTCCGTAATGATTTTTCTGTCGCGGGGCTAATCGCCAATAACTGTGGCTCTGAAAGGCACCGTCAGCTTATAGAAGATGCTTTACCTGAAAGTTTACCGCTATTAATGACGTTAAAACGTTGTGAGGAAATTACGCTGCCTGAGCGTCACTTGGGTTTGGTGCAAGCGCAAGAAGTATCTGCTGAGCTGGAAAAATGTTTTGAGGCCGGCGCTGATCGGCTTGAAGAATCGGGAGCGATGCAATGGCTTGATCAGGTTGCGGCTGTAGAGTTTCACCCTGTAGCTCTGCCTGAGGTGCCACTTACACTGCGCGGTAAAACCATTGCCGTGGCAAAAGATGAAGCCTTTAGTTTTATTTACGAAGCCAACCTTCAGTTATTGCGTGATATGGGGGCAGAAATTCGATTTTTTTCACCACTTCGAGATACGCAGTTACCACAAGCAGACGCGCTGTGGTTAGCAGGTGGTTATCCAGAGTTGCACAGTCACGCGCTATCCATAAATACAGAAATAAAGGAGCAAATTCGTTTATTTCATCAACAAGATAAAGCTATTCTTGCAGAGTGTGGTGGCCTTCTTTATTGCTTGCAAACCCTAAGAGATCTAGACGATAAGGAATACCCGATGCTGGGGCTTATGCCAGGTAAGGGTGCCATGCGGGGCAAGAGAGGCTGCCAAGGCATGCAAGTTGCTCCCTTGCCCGAAGGGGATGTGCGAGCGCATGCGCATCATCGTTCCAGAAGCGCTGAAACACCTGTGCCCATTTCTTACGGGGTTAGGCAGCGCCACCCTGCGCCAGGAGAACCTATTTATCGTGAAGGTTCCCTCACTGCAAGTTATTTGCACTTGTTTTTTCCTTCTAACCCAGAAGCCATTGCGGATTTATTTTTGCGCAAAAATAATGAGGCGAGAGAGCAGAGCAATAAAAGAGAAATAAATTATGTTGGCTGAGTTACTACCGCTACTTTTAGTAGGTTTTGGTTTGGGGTTTATGCATGCGCTTGATGCAGACCATATTATGGCAGTATCGGCTTTAAGCAATCAAAAGCCGGGCTTTAAAAAGACCTTGCTCCATAGCGGGCACTGGGCCTTAGGGCATGGTGGTGTTTTATTAATGAGCGGTATTCTTTTGTTCGGTTTAGGCGTTTCTATTCCTGAATCATTACAACAGGCGGCTGAAATCGGTGTGGGCTTACTTTTGATCGCGCTGGGTCTTTTATTCTTCTTTCAACTGAGAAAAGACAAGCTTAAGTTAGAAATGCATCGTCATGGTGATGTTGTGCATACCCATTGGCATGATAATGATACCGAACACAGCTCTAAACATATCCATAAACCTGTCTTTGTGGGAGTGCTGCACGGCTTGGCGGGTAGCGCACCGGCCTTGGCTTTAATTCCTGCTGTTTCCAGTGGTGAGTTTTTCTCCGCAATGCTGTATCTCATATTATTTTCCACTGGCGTTATGTTATCGATGCTGGCTTTTGGTTTGGGTTTTGCGCATCTGCAACGTTTTTTAAATAAGAGGTATCAGCAGGTATTCCAACTTAGTCGCCACCTGTTGGCGTTTTCATCCATCTGCCTTGGCAGTTTCTGGTTATCACAAGCGATATAAGTGATGTGGGAGGAGAGCGCAGAACCTAAAAAACCTCTCCGCACCGGCCTTACCACCGGAACGTGTGCCACAGCCTGTGCTGTGGCTTCTGCTGTATATCTATTCTCTGGCGAATTCCCGGAAAAGGTGAGCGTCACCTTGCCTAAAGGGAAAACCGTTGAGTTGATCGTCGGTGTTAATGAGCAAGATAAAAAATCTGCCAGCGCTTATACCATCAAAGATGCGGGTGACGACCCCGATGTAACCCATGGCGCAAAAGTATTTGCTGATCTTCAATTAAAACCAACTCAGGGTGTAAGTTTTTTTGCGGGAAAGGGTGTCGGAACCGTAACACGCAAGGGTTTATTGTTACCTGTTGGCGAGCCTGCTATCAATCCAGTACCAAGAGCGATGATCCGTGAAAACCTCCAAAGTCTGGCAGAAAAATATCAATACCAGGGTGGTTTTGCCGTGACAATTGGCGTGAACAATGGCGAAGACATTGCACAAAAAACAATGAACCCACGCTTAGGTATTGTGGGGGGCTTATCCATATTAGGCACAACAGGTATTGTGCGGCCCTTTTCCTGTGCGGCGTGGATTGCCTCGATATACCAAGGTATCGATGTTGCCAAAGCCAACGGTTTTACACATATTGCGGCCAGTACAGGCAACAGTAGTGAACAAGCAGTCAGGCAGCGATACCAATTAAATGATATGGCCTTAATCGAAATGGGTGACTTTGCCGGTGCCGTTTTGAAACACCTTAAAAAAAATCCTATCGAAAAACTCAGTATTTGCGGTGGTTTTGGGAAAATTACTAAGCTTGCCAATGGCCATATAGATTTAAATAGCCGTGTCTCACATATCGACTTTAAGGATATAGCAGAGCTGGCACAAACACTTGGCGCAAAGAATTCACTGCAAGAAAAAATTCTTAAGGCGAACACCAGTATCGAAGCACTCGACATGTGCATACAGGAAAATATCGCCCTGGCTGATGCAATGTGTGCCCGTGCCTTGGCGACTGCGCGAGCGATTGTGCCGGCATCGGTGTCACTTGAAGTATTAGCAATTAATAGGCGGGGTGAATTGGTCGGCTCAGCTTCTGAATTTGAAGAAGGTAATGCTTGATGCGTTTACTAATTTTAGGAGGCACAGCAGACGGTCGGCAGCTTGCGGAAGTTCTCCATCAGCAAGGTATACCCCTTATCTACAGCGTGGCGGGTTTGGTCAGAACGCCCAAAGTAGGGTGTGAAGTAGTGAGCGGAGGCTTTCGTCAGTTCGGTGGTTTAGCGGAATATAGTCAACAGCAGGGTATCACTGCCATATTGGATGCCACGCATCCCTATGCGGCCAAAATGAGCACCACTGCGGTGAGCGCCGCAAAAAGTTGTGGTATTCCTTGTTGGCGTTTTTATCGAGAGCCCTGGCAAGAAACATCCGCCGATAGCTGGAAAAAGTTTTCCAAGTGGAAGGACTTAACAGCCGCTTTATCGGATAAAAAACGTTTATTTATGACGGTTGGGCAAGTAGAGCAAGAGTATTTAGAGCAAGTTGCCGGTAAGAGCGAGCGGGTGCTTTTAAGAACGGCGGTAGCGCCGAAAATAAATTTGCCAAACAATGTTGAGTGGATAAAGGCCATAGGCCCCTTTACCGAAGAAGATGAATACACATTGATGCAGCAATACAATATTGATGCCTTGGTCAGCAAAAACAGCGGGGGTGATTCAACCGTCGCCAAGTTGTTTGCTGCACGTAAATTAAAGATACCCGTCTATATGCTAGAGCGCCCTGTTTTGGAAGCAGCTGATAAAATATTTATCGATAAAAAATATTGTGAGCAGTATGTGCTGAACCAGTTCAGTCAAGCCACCACAAAAACACGGTGATCTAAAACTAATATGCCCTTTGACTACGAAATAAATCCACAGCAGATTGAAGAAAAAAGCTTTCAGCAGATACGAGAGCTATGCGAACTATCCGCCTTTAATAAAGAGCAACAGCAGGTTGTGATGCGCATCGTACACAGCTTGGGTTTGCCTCATTTAGTTGAACAGGTGCGCTTTAGTGCCTTAGCGTGTGACATGGGTTTGGAAGCGCTAAAAAATAATTGCGCAATTCTTTGTGATGTCGAAATGGTCAAGCAGGGCATTACCAAGCGCATGATAGAAAAAGAACCGCTCTGTTATTTGAATCACCCAGAAACAGCGCAGCTCGCTAAAAAAAATGCTGAGACCCGTTCCATGGCAGCATTAAATTTATGGCAAGAGCAGCTCGCAGGTTCTGTTGTCGTGATCGGTAATGCGCCAACAGCTCTATTCCGATTATTAGAAATGCTTGAGCAGGGCGCCGCAAAACCAGCACTTATTATTGGCATGCCAGTGGGTTTTGTTGGCGCGGCAGAATCGAAGCAAGCCTTATGGGATAACCACCAAAACCTGGGGGTGGAATGTATCACCCTATTGGGCCGAGAAGGTGGCAGTGCCGTTTCTTCCGCAAGTTGTAATGCATTATTGCGCTGCAACAGAGGCGAGTATTACTGATGTCTAAAACCACCATTCATATTATTGGCTTAGGTATTTCAGAAAAAGCAGAGCTTTCTTCTCAGGCTACTTTAGCCCTGCATTCGTCGAATAATGTGATTGGCTGGGCGCGACATCGACAGTGTATTGAAGCGCTTATAAAACCTTCTGCATTTATCGAAGTGAAAAAACTTTCAGAATTAAAAGCCTTGCTTATTGATGGTGAGAATAAAAATGGCGACCTAAAAGAGAAGCAGCTATCCGTTGTCGCTTCCGGTGATCCTTTACACTATGGCATTGCTACTTGGTTGACGAAGAACTTTCCAAAAGACCTTCTTCGTTTTTATCCCGCTGTTTCAAGTATTCAGGCCGCATGTCACCGGCAGGGCTTGGCGATACAGAATGTCAATGTTGTAAGCCTTCACGGCAGGCCATTACAAAAGATACGAACACAACTTAAAAGAAATAGCACCTTACTGATTCTTACGGACAAATACAGCCCGCCTCAGGTACTGGCCGAAGAATGTATTGCCGCAGGTTTTGCTGATTCCACCATTACCGTGCATGAAATGCTGGGATATGAGCAGGAAGTATCAAGCTCCTATAACGTAAAACAGCTAAGCCAGCTCGGTAGAGAATTCGACCCCCTGCATGTCACCGTGATAGAAACTAAAGGTGAGGGCGGCGTGCTGCCAGAATTCCCCGGTATTCCCGATCATTACTATGTAACGGGTGACACTCCTGGCAAAGGAATGATAAGTAAACGCGAAGTGCGCTTACTTATTCTTTCACTCATGCAGCCTGCTAATGGTGACGTGGTTTGGGATATTGGCGCTGGCTGCGGGGGGGTGTCGGTAGAACTTTGCTACTGGAATGAAAAGGCAGAGGTGTATGCCATAGAGCATCACGCCGAGCGTTTGGACTACCTGCAACAAAATAGAGAAAAATTCGGAGTGGTGCAGAATTTACATATTATCAACGGAAAAGCACCACAGGCTTTTACTGATTTACCGACCCCCAATAAAATCTTTATTGGGGGAAGCGATGGTGAGCTGGAAAACTTGTTAGAACAAACATGGGCACTATTGCCCGAGGGAGGCTGTTTGCTTGCCAGTGGTGTGCTTGATTCCACCAAGCTGCAACTACAAAATTTTGCCGAGTCTCTATCCCTAAAGCTGGAGGCTTATGTCGAAAGTGTCGAGCTTGCTGTAAAACGTGGCTCTGTAGAAAACAA
>DFBZ01000131.1:4275-14071 GCA_002366835.1 Gammaproteobacteria bacterium UBA3067 | reverse complement strand
TGGAAAACCTCTAATTCCATGGCCAAAAAAGATTGACCACTACTCTTTGCATTCATATAGAAGAAGCCATAAAGCTAGTTGAAGTAGAAATTCGTGATAATGGTGGTCAATTCAGGGACATTTGCGTAAATCACATGCACGTACTTGATCGACTAGGCGATCTCTTCGGAATAGTAGAAATACCCCTTGTAGAAGGAAATGCAAATGTCACCTCTCATGCGGAGGAACCAAAACCTTTGTCTAGTGAAAATCCAAAGGCACTTAGTATTGGTGAGCAAAATATCCAAAGCTTAGTTACGGTCTACGAACCCAGGAAAGAGTTTCCCACCGAAGTAGAGTTCTTGGGTAAAGGATACAGGTTGACGATTGGTGCAATGACCGAAGAAGGGCAATTGCAGTACAACGTTTCTTTTCCAAAGTATCCTTATCCAAAGGTGCAAATTAATTAACATGCGCCTTATAATCAACTGTTAAGGCAATAGAGTGATGAAGAACTTTCTATTCATCTTAGTAATGCTTTTCCCAATAAGTGAAAAACTAAGGGGTCAAGAGAAAACTAAGGGGTCAAGTGATGAATTAATATATTTTTAGAGAAAACTAAGGGGTCAAGTGATGAATTAATATATTTTTAGTCTTGCATAGATTTTTATCATCTCTCCCCGCCTTGTCCAGAGAAAACTAAGGGGTCAAGTGATGAATTAATATATTTTTAGTCTTGCATAGATTTTTATCATCTCTCCCCGCCTTGTCCAGGCTTTTTACTGCCTGAGCCACACCTGATATATGCGTCATTCCAAACGCCTTGCAAATTTCATCTAAAGGATGCTTACCCACTTCACGGCTTAAAAATAATGCCATCCACCTTGGTATGTTGGCAGATCCTCGACCTCGGGCTGAGGTGTAAATGCTCTTTTCTTCAACCTTCATCTGCTGCGCAACTGCGGACACTATAGTGCTTATCGCCGGTAATCGATCTTGCAATCTATTAAAATACGGCCGGTTTATCTCTATTTCAGTCAGCACACTGTCAATAAATTCATCACTGCCTAGAATGGGTTTTAAATTACCTTTGCCATAAAATGTCAATATCTCTTCATCAACGCCTTGCTCTACAAAGCTCTTATAGGCTTGATATCGATTTTTTTTACCCAACAGTTGGTAACTAAACTCACGGTTCAACCACAACGGCGATGGGCTTTTATTCAGGTAGGCCGGGTAGCTTGACCACGGATAAGCCGCCAACTCAGTCACCAATGGGCGTTTCATGTCCATCGGATTCCGATGGATGTAGCGAGTCAGTTGCAGCAGGTAGGCATCGCCCTCTACCAATACCGCTTTAAAGCGACCACGAAACAACGGGCCGTCGGTATTTTTAAGCCGGTTATAGCGTTGGGTATATACGCCATTTACATGCCTCATGCAGCGTGACAAATTACCTAACGGTGTCTTAATTAACAGATGGTAGTGGTTCCCCATGAGGCAGTAAGCTTGCACTTCCATGCCAAAACGACTGCTGGCTTCTTTTATCGTCTCTAGAAATGCTTGGTAATATGCTTCGTCATGGAATATTTTTTGACGGCCACGACCTCGATTCATCACATGGTAATAAGCATCCGGATATTCTATTCGCTGTGGCCTAGGCATTTTAATAGGTTATTACATTTAATCTATTAATTCAAGTCTTGACCCCTTTTTTTTTGACCCCTTTTCTTTTTTTGTGTGAATCACAAGATCAGTATCCAGCATATATTAAGCTTTAAAAACTTTCCCGTTTTTGCTCTTCTGGTTGCCCCCTGTCTGTCATGAAATCTTCAGTAACGCCCTCACTGTCGAACCAGCTGTCCCATGCCTCACCAGCGGGGACAATAAGGCGTGCTCGGCCTAAAGAGATAATATCGACCTGTTTCACTGTTTCCGGCAGAGATACTGACTTAGGAAGCCGAACCGCTTGAGATTTATTGCTTTTAAAAACACTCGCTCTTTCCATTCTCTACTCCTGGGATATACCATGCCGATACTTTAAATAGGCCGCTGCCTGGCTCTCTCCTTCTACCAGTGTCAGCGGACAAAAAAGGTGCGGAACATACCTGGTTATTCATCGCCCACCAAGAACCTATTGAAAAACAGATTTTGGCACTATGCAGTTTTTATATAAAGGCGGGAGATTGATTGTAGCGCGAGAAGTACGGATACGGGGCAAGCTCAACGAAGATGAGCGTGCGGAGCTGGGGTGTTTGCTGAGGCGGTTCTCATCCCCTCAAGGGCTGGTCGTACGATCCAGAATTATTTTTCAACCAGAGGAGTGACTATCTAATAAACAAATTGCAGCGAGTGTGCCACGCTGGGCTCTGCGTCGGGAGCGCGGTCAATAAAACAAAGAACCTATTCTGCATCACCTGATGAACATGCCCCCTAGTGGGGGCACCAGCCTTATAAAGCAGAACAATTATATCAATCGGGGCACTAGGAGCCTTTAGGAAGTTCTCTCAGCATTGGTCTCACCATCTGGCTTGACCCGATACCACAAGCTATACAGTGCGGGCACAAAAAATGTGGTCAATATCGTGGCGACGGTCAGCCCTCCGATCATGGAATAAGCCATCGGCCCCCAGAATCGATCTGTCGTTAACGGAATCAGCGCAAAGATAGCCGCCGCCGCAGTCAAAACAATGGGCCGAAAACGTCGAATAGTGGATTCGATAAGGGCGTCCCAGGGGTGTTGGGCGTTGTGCTCAATGTCGTGGCGAATCTGATCCACCAGTATGATGCTGTTGCGCATAATGATGCCGGCCATAGCCGTGATGCCAAGTTGCGCAACAAAGCCCAAGGGTTGCTGGAACAGTGCCAGGGTCATCATTGCGCCAATGACACCCAATGGTGCCGTGAGTAGGACTAACAGCGTTCGGCCAACGCTTTGCAGCTGGATCATCAGTGTAATCAAAATAAGCAAGAATACAGCAGGCATGGCACTGGTCATGGCAGCGTCAACAATCACATTGGTTTCCACCGATCCACCATCCTCAATATGGTAGCCGCTGGGCAGTTCAGCCCTGAGTGCATCGATTTCCGCCTGAAGATTAGCCACCACGGTAGCCGGTTGAACTTCAGCGGGGACATAGGTACGTACGGTCATAATCGGGCTATGGTTGTGACGCCAGCGAATGCCATCTTCAACACCGATTTCCACCGTTGCCAACTGGGACAAGGGTGTAGTGCCGCCGCGAGGTAAACTGATGGGCAGGCTGTTCAGGTCGGCAATTTCATTGCGTTCATCCAGCAGCAAGCGGGTAACAATGGGGATGGATTCAGTGTTTTCACGATAATGACTGATGGGCACGCCGTGAATCAGGCTGTTCAACTGCCCAGCCAGTTGCTGCTGCGTCAACCCGAGTCGTGCCAGCTGGCCCTTATCCCACTTAATATTCACCGTTTTAACTGAGCCTCGCCAATCAAGGTGCGTACCGAAGGTGTCAGGGTGTTCGTCAACAACGGAGCGAACCTGCTGAAGTATTGTTTCGACAACGTCGAGATCGGGCCCTTTCACACGATACTGCACCGCAGCACCAATTGGCGGCCCAAAGGCAAAGTATTCGATATTAAATCGAACTTCCGGAATTTCTTCCGCAATACGTCGCACCAACTTATCACGCAACTGGTTACGGGCGTTCGCGTCGGAGGTCAAAATAATGCTCTTCGACAAGTTATCGTTGGGTTGCTCGATGTTTAAATCAATGAATGTTCTCGGTGTATCACGTCCGAGGTAAGTAACATGGTTAACAACTGACGGTTCATCAGCGAGCAAGCGGTCGAGCTGATCGACAACGCGCTCATTTTCGGCAAACGCACTGCCTTCGGGTAGCCACATTGTCAAAACCAATTCGGGCCGATCCGTTATTGGGAAAAACTGTTTTTGCACCTGCATACCGGCAATCACGGTCATACCAATTAACAACCCGACGATCAAAAACGTGACGGATTTATGGCTGACAGACCAAGTCACCATGGTGCGCAGCCCGTTGTAAAAAGGGGTGCGATAAACCGCATCCGAATGGGCCGGTTGAGCCTGTTTTTGCGGCAATAGGTAGTAGCCGACAAATGGCGTAAAAAACACCGACACCAACCACGATACGATCAGCGCAATAGCCAGTACACCGTAAAGCCCGAACAAAAATTCGCGCATCATCGACTCGGCGATGGCCATCGGTAGAAAGCCAATAATCGTGACCAGCGTGCCGGTTAGCATTGGAAAAGACGTAGACCGAAAGGCCTCGCCAGCGGCTTTCATCCGCCCCATTCCCTGTTCCAATTTCACCATCATCATTTCGATAATAATGATGGCATCGTCAACCAATAGCCCCAACGAAATGATTAAGGCCCCAAGCGAAATTCGATGCAAATCGACGTCGAGATACCACATGCATAAAAAGGTACTGCCCAGCACCAGCGGAAACGCCGTGGCCACCACCAAACCGGAGCGAAACCCCAGCGAGAAATAACTAACCACTAGCACAATCAAGACGGCAAACATCAGTTTGAACTGAAACAGGTTGAGCGTTCCGGTTACCACTTCGGGTTGGTTATTCACCAGCCGTAACGAAATGCCCTCCGGCAATTTCTTCCGCACCTCAATCATGTGTTCGCTGACCTGCTTACCCATATCGACGACATTGCCGCCAGCGCGCATCGATAGCGCCAAACCCATAACGGACTCACCATCGAAACGCATCTTGACTCTGGGCGGGTCGAGATAGCCACGCGTAATGGTGGCGACGTCTTTTAATCTAATCGTTTGCCCATCAACAGAATTTATTAGTAGCTCGCCGATTGCCTCAACTGATTCGAACCCCGGGTTGGCGCGCACGAAATAGCGCGACTGCTCATCTTCGATAAACCCTTGAGGCTCGATCGAGTTAGCTTGCTGGATCTGTGTCATGATCGCCATCGGCGATAATCCAAAGCTCGCCACTTTTGAGCGCGACAAGGCAATCTCGATTTGCTCAGGCTGAACCCCCAGCAAGTTCGCCTTTTCCACCATGTTCAGTCGCAACACATCATTGCGCAACTGGTCGGCATAGTCTTTGAGTTCGGCGAAGGGCAGCTCAGGAGCAGAAAGCGCATAAACCAAGGGGAACACGTCACCGAATTCGTCGTTAAAGAACGGCCCCCGAATGCCTGGAGGCAACTCGTGACGCATGTCGCCAATTTTTTTGCGCACCTGATACCAAGTTTCAGGAACGGTGGTTGGAGCATTGGGTGTGCCATCTTCGAGATTAATGAGGATGAAACTTTCACCGGGTTTGGAAAAACTGAGGAGGCTGTACAACCATGGAGTTTCTTGCAGTTTCCGTTCGATTTTGTCGGTAATTTGCTGCTCCATCTCTGCCGCTGTCGCACCCGGCCACTGAACTGAGACGACCATGACTCGATCGGTTCGAGAGGGCATGTCGCGTTGACCGAGGTTCAAAAACGCAACGATACCCAGCGCAATAATCGTGACAATAAAAAACGCACTGAGGACGGGGCGATTAATCGCCCACAGGGATAGATTAAAGTTCTTCATTGGCTATTAGGTAGAACAGTTACGGTTTTTCGGGGGCTTAGGTCGTGCGCACCAGCCACAACGACTTGCTCACCCTGGGATAGACCCCGGATGATGACGACCTGGTTTTTATGCGTGCTGCCCAATGTTACGGGCTCCAGCGAAACTTGTAAGGTTTGTGGATCGAGCACCCACACGGCGGTACTTTTGCCCAACTTGATGACGGCGCTTAGCGGCACCGTCAAAATATCAACCTGTTCGCCAAGGGTGATGTCTACTTCGACACTGAGACCGGGGCGCAACGTTAACAGTGGGCTAAGGATATTTGCGGTGATCTCAACGGTTCCGCTCGCAGGACTGGCGGCCGGAGCGATTTTTGTGATCACAGCTTGCTGCGGGCTTGTAGAGCCACTGGTGGATCGAACCTGAACACTCAGGCCCACCGCTAGAGCGTCGCTGATGACAGCAGGCACCGGAAAACGCACTTCAAGTTGATCTGCGGTAACGACATTAACGATGGGTTGTCCTGGATTAACAAACTGCCCCACCTCGGCGAGTGTTACGCCAATGATACCGTCGCGCGGCGCAAGCAGCCGAGTTTTTGCCAGTACACTGCGAGCCAGCACCAACTCGGATTCCAGTGCGATGACCGTTGATTCCGCCGTTTGCACCAATGATTGCAATTGTTCCAGCCGAGTCTCACTGGTAAAGCCTTTGTTACTAAGCTTAATGGCGCGGCTCAGTTCACTGGCGACAAATTTTCGATTGGATTGTGCGGCAACAAGATTGGCTTCAATGCGCACAATTTGTTGACGATGATCTGTGTCATCCAAGCTCGCAAGTTGCTTGCCTTTTTGAACTGCCCCCCCCTGTTCGACGTCGCGAGAGACGAGGATGCCGGGTATTTCAAAGGCTAAATCCACTTGATACTGCGCAGCAAGCACACCCGAGAAATGATGAACGACCGGCAGACTTTTCGCTGTCACGGTGGTCGTTTTAACGGGCCTTGGTGTCTCAGCCTGGGATGCTTTCTCCGCATCGCAGGCGCTCAGCGCGACGACTATCAAAGCCAACGCAGGATACAGCGCACTATTTTTACAGTTTTTGAACATAACAAGATTACTTTGGAATGTTGGGATGTCAGGGGTGGGGATATCGCGGCAGTCTAGCCGAAATTGCGAAGTGTGCCTAGCGTCTTCTGCGTTGGGAAAGCCCCAATCAGAGGTGCTTGCTCAGCAAGTTACCTCCCCTTTGTCAGCGACAAAAGCATGGAGCACTGGCAGTCTTGTTTACGCGACTTATTAAGTAAGGCGTTAGCGCACTGCCAAGTTAGCTGTCGTTAATCCTGCACGTTGACGTATGGTTCGAGAAACACTATCGACGGTAATGTTCAGCAATGCCGTCATGATGATTAAGAAAAATGCTCGATCAAAACGAATATCTTCAAAGGCAGAATCAACATAAAAACCCAGTGTCGCGATTCCTAAGATACCCATAATCGCACTCTCCCGAAGAATCACTTCCCAGCGATAAAATAGAAAAGCCAAAAAGGTCGCGTAGCGTTGCGGTAATTCTTGATACCCGTAACGATCAAAAGCACGCTTGGCATACGCCGATGTGGCATTTAATTTATGCTGGGCTTCGCTGGCATTCGCCAGTAGAAACGCGATTAAACCGGCATTGTGTAACGCTAAGGCGAATACGGCAGCAAGCGCCGACGGCCCAAATAATAAAAGAAATACAAACGCCAGCATCAGCTCAGGCATAGAGCGTAAAAACAGCAAAACAAAGCGACTAGATAAACGTATGCCCGATGACACGATCACCTTTGTGGCTAGCGGGTAAAGCAGCAATGTAAGAATACCCGTCAACACCAAAGCAATTTGGGTAAGCGCTAAGGTGGTGCCCATCGCAGGCCATGCCAGCCGCCAGAATTGTTTATCGAGCCATAATGTCGTTGCCGAGAAATCGCCCCGCAATAGTGCTTTTGGCCAAATGTCTTGGCTGAAAAACTGCCAAAATGTCGCGCCATGCACAGTAGGGCTTTCAGGTAACACGTAAATAGCGGCTAGGGTGTAAAGCCACCATAGTTTTGGTTTCAACCAATAACGCACCGTCGCAATAAGTAATAGAAACAACCAAAAAACACTGGCGGCCTCGCTGTAATCCCCTTGCTTGAAAGAACTCTCAAGAAAAAAACCCAACGTTGGTAAACCGATAAAGCCGAGTATGGCACTCGACCGTAGTGCACATTCAAATCGATAGCGCACATACCCAGCCATGGCAGAATAACTTTGCGGAATTACACCATACAGGTAACGGCTAAGCATAGCTGCTTTTTTACCCATCGATTGCGTAGGCAATGGCGATTGCTGTTCAAAAATTTCAGCAAATACTTTCGCAAATACGCCTGTATAAGGTATTAGAATCGCCAATAAGCCCGTCGTAGCACTTAAACCGAAAATTTGCATAAACAACAAACCCCAGAATAGCTCGTGCACAGCGCGAACAGATGCCATCGCCCAACGAATTAAGCGCCAGTGAAATAGCATCGCAAAAACAACACCCAACGGCACCGAAATAACAACCGCCAAAAACGCAAAGGCAATGGTATAGCCCAGCGAATTAATTAACTCGGTCAAACCAATTTGCGCAAAACTTGGGGTTAACATCCCGAAACCGATACGTGACAACTCTTGCCATGGCTCAACGGTATGCCATGTTAAATCGACGAAAGGAATACACAGAAGCGCAGAAACGCCAAAGGCAACACTAAGCCAAAATAAACGCCGACCAGTGCCCTTTAACTGTTCGGATACAATACGTTGAATTGGCGCAAAGTTATTCTGCGCCATCTTCATTCGCCCCGTACATCACATCAAGATGCGACTCGCTTAAGCCCTTACTTGGGCCATCGAAAACAATTCGCCCTGCTCGTAAAGCAATAATTCGATCGAAGTGCTGCAAGGCTAAGCGGCGATTATGCAGGCTGACCACGGCGGTTTTATGTTTTTGTAATACCAAGCCTAATAATTCATTGGCTTGTAAGGGGTCGAGAGAGGATACCGGTTCGTCGCCGAGAAAAACGGCCTGCTGGCGATACAATGCACGCCCCAAAGCAACGCGCTGACGCTGCCCTCCAGATAGCTGATCGACCGAGATAAATAATTTGTCGCGAATGCCTAATTGCTGGCTTAACTGCATAATTTCTGCAAGTGGCCGAGCGAATGGACGAACTAAATTCAGTGCGTTATACAGGCTAGAGTGGCGCTCTAAGCCACCACTGAAAATATTATTGTATACCGACAATGCGTCGACCAAGCCACCATCTTGCGGACACCATGCCGACTGCTCATCGGCATTTTGATACAGCACACTCAATAAGCTCGACTTACCCGCCCCCGAAGGGCCAATAAGGGCGACCTTTTCACCGACTTTAATCGATAACGATATATCACTCAAAGCAGCTGCCCCGCCATGACTCTGGGAAGCTTGGCCGTAAAAAAGAGTGTGCTGCTCTAAGTGAAAAACCATACTGGATTAATCGTCACCCAATAAACCAATAGCTGCGCCGGTTTCTTCAATCGGCACATAGTCGCTATTTTTCGCCGCTACAAAGCGTTTCCGTGGAAAGCTTGCCAGTAAATCGGCATCTGTCATATTCAATAAAACTTGGGTTACTTTTTGCTTAAAACCATTGCCGTAACGTTGGTCAACATCACCGCGAATTGTCCATTGGTAGTCTGGATAACTTGGCGTTGTCCAAATAACCCGCACTTTATTTAAATCAATTTTTCCTTCAGCCAACTCCGTATCCCAAACGCTGTAGTTCACCGCACCAACCTCATACGCGCCGGATTGAACTCCCGCAATCGTACGGCTGTGGTCGCCAGAAAAACCAACACGGCTAAACACTTCATCAGGTGCCGCCTTAAAGGCATCGCGAATATAAAATTCTGGCATTAAACGCCCAGAGGTTGAACCTTTAGAGCCAAAGGTAAAACTCTTTCCCTTGATGCCTTTTGGAAATTCTTCACTCGCACTTAAATTGGCCCTTGTGTTCGCAATCAGATACGTTTTAAAAAACTGATCTTCGTAACCTTGGGCAATGGCTTGCGAACCGGGCACTAATAAGCGCGCACGAACACCCGACAAACCACCAAACCACGCAAGCTGAACCTGATCGTTACGGAACGCAGTGATTGCCGCCGGGTATGATTTAACCGGAATATACTTCACTTCTACGCCAAGCTGCTC
>DFBZ01000131.1:0-4213 GCA_002366835.1 Gammaproteobacteria bacterium UBA3067 | reverse complement strand
CTAACTACAAACAACAAGGCCGAAAGCCATTTTTTAAACATGGAAGATTCTCTTTTAATTTCAGTATTTAAACCTAGAAACCGCAGTTGGCAGGCCCAAACTGGAGGTTTACACTACTATAGTAAGTTATTTTAAAAATAAAGTTTTCACCTGCTGGGCAAGCCCACCTTCTCACTCGATAACACGTTTATTGGGCCCGCTAATTTCGCAAAAAAAGCTCGTAATAACCAGCTAGAGCCTGCCCCGCGAAGCGTATTGGGCATTATCCACTTCTTTTACTGTATTATCGAACCCAATAAACGCACTCTCAAGCGAGCCCAACCACGGCTTCTAGGTTAAACTATTTATTGACACTGCTCTAATTAAGTAGGTAAGCGCGAACATCATCCGCTCGACCACGAAATACAATTCGATCGGATTTCTTATTTAATTGATAGTCATACATAGGGTCGTAATAGCCGTCCAACATTGGGCGAATCCAATCACGATGCAAACTGTTGTCGCCACGCTCATGCGCTGCAATGGCGGCTTCTAAAATATCGGAAATTTCCGCATGGCGAACACCGCCTAAACGCTTGCGCACACGCTGCATCGAATCACGCAAATCTGCCACAAAACCGGCAAAGCCTAATTCTTCTCCCTCTTGCTCCTGCCATTCGGCAAGTTTATGCAGAATATAATTATTAAAGCTATGCTCGACTCGCTCTTCTAAATTGGCATCAATGAGAACAATATCGGAAGCCGCCATACGAGCACGCAAGGCCTCAGGCAATGCACAGCGACCAATTAACAAACTCTCATCTTCTAAGACAATCGACCCGGCATCATCAACGCCATCAAGTTTTTGTAGCGCATCGTCTTTACGCAGTAGCTGAATCGCCAGACTATTCTCAAAATCAATTTGCGAAGGCTGCCCTGCTGGACGCTTACCAAACGTACTGCCACGATGATGCGCCAAACCTTCCAAATCAACGCTATTCGGTAGCGTATTTAATAAATCTGTTTTTGCGCAACCCGTGCGACCAGACAAAATAATAGCAGTACGCTGGTCAAGCACTCGCTCTAATGCATCGATTAAAAAGCGCCGCATGGCCTTATAGCCGCCTGTAATACGAGGGTACTCACACCCTGCTTCAGCCAACCAGCGCTGGCTTATCTGGCTACGCAGACCACCGCGAAAACAATACAAATAACCATCAGGGTTCGCCGCAGCAAACGCCAACCATTGCTGCACTCGCTCGTCTTTAATTTGGCCCGACACCAACTCATGCCCAAGCTGAATAGCTGCGTCTTGGCCTTGTTGCTTATAACAAGTGCCCACTTTCGCGCGCTCGACATCCGTCATTAACGGCAAACTGATCGCATGTGGAAAAGCACCCTTGGTGAATTCCAAGGGCGCGCGCGTATCCAGCATTGGCGTATTGCGTAGAAATAGCGCACGAAAATCTTTCGTATCGGGGCGGCTCACGAAACAAGCTCAATTTGGAAATCCATAGGAGTGTGTAACTTCGACACCAAAATACCATCCAGCACCTTAGGCGAAATTGTATAAGCGCAACCAGCAGTAAGGCTGTATGTAGACAAACGGATGGAATGGGACATAACAGACGTGTTCGACACAAAAACCTCAAGGCAACGACATCAGAGACGGCATGATACCTGAGCGGCCTCAGCCCGTCATGTCATACGGGGAAACTACGCCGGTGGCAAAGCTGATGGCTTCATGTCAGGAGGAACAGAGCACTACTCCAGCACACCCACCTTTCATTTCTTGCATGAGGTAATGGGGCTATAATACTTTTTGCTTGACGTTAACTAAGGGCTGGATTTTTATTGCCTTAAGACAAGGCGATATGCTGCTCGGATCCAAATATCTACCGTCAGTTTTGATTAATAAAATTATAATTCACCCAAACAAGCACTCAATAATAAGCCACCTCATTTGAGGCGGCTTAAACCATTGCAAAACTAATTAGAAATTAATTATGTTTTTCTGAAACGTGAAACGGATACTCCAAGAACCCCCAATCCAAGCAAAACAATGGTTGATGGCTCTGGAACTGATTGTGTTGCTGCTGCATAAACTAGATTATCCATTCCGAACCCATCCGCTCCTCCCTCTGCCAAGGAAAGAAAGATAGCAGTCAGCGCAGCATCTGAGACAAAGCCGAAAAAACCACCTGAGGTGAGGAAAGAGATATAAAGCTGCTCACCGCCCACCACGAAACTGGTGGTTCGGGAGTCTGACACATGAGCCCAATCGGCGCCAAAAGCATAAATCTCAAAGTCAAAATCCAAAGTCGTACCGCCCATGCCTCCAGTTGCGACATTAAGTTGCTGAGTACCGTTAACACTGTTAATGCTTGCCCCCCCAGAACCAGTCGAACTAATATTTTGCCAAATTGAATCAAATTTATCACCTGTCACGCTAACGGTAAAATCTCCGACATCAATTGGGGACGATTCATACACACCATCGGGGACGCTAGAAAAATCTTCCGAAGAGAACGTTCCAGCTACGGCAACTTCCCATGCAGCTCGATCAGTAAAGCCTACCAAGGCTGCGGACGCATTAAACGTTGCGAAAAAGTAGATTAATATGCCAGTCAACCACCTATTACTATTAATCATCTTTTTCTCTCCTTTTAATCGAGGTTGGGTGCTAAAAATGCGCCAAAGTAGCGCGAGCCGAAGATTAAGCAAAAATAAAAAGCATATTTATCAATGCATTGCATTGTTCTATTTATAATGCCAATGCTTTTGTGTGAAAAACTCCGATAGTGTTTGCTTTAGGCTAAGTGCAGCGTAAGAACTAGAACAAGAAAATAGGAACCAAGTTGAATTAATATATTTACAAGTCAAGGGGCGGGTTAAAATACGCCTATCATCCTTGCTAGTAACGACAAAACTTAGACAATAACTAACGAACTTAGCTTATGATGCATTATATCAGGATCGCTACCTGTTTCGAAACATGACCACCCGATCACCATCAATACAAAAAACAGGGGCATCAGAAATAAACACTCTAGCTTTTAGAACAGGATACAAAGGCCACGCCTAACCGTACAGTTTTTTGGAGGAACCCACTCCCTTGATCCAAGCAACAGACTCCTCTGCATCCGCCTTCTCAGATCGCTGCATATTTTTTCTTTCCCTGAATTGCTCAAGAGAAGAAAGTGTACCCGCTGCATCAAAAAAGTATTTGTGAAAATGAGAAACGGAATCAATCCAGTTTTCAGGCTGAATACCTAAACGTTGCAGAATAGGCGGCAAATGGCTGTCGATAGCCCCGCGCTTATCTTCTCGAAGAGTGCGCCCCGTCCAATCCACCAACTCAAAATAATCCTGCCGCGTAAATGGGATGCCTTCAGATAAAGGCGCAAAACAACTGCCATTTAAGGGTTTTAAGCGGGCTTGTTTGAGATCGGAATCACTCTGATTGACGACATTCTTTTTAAATTTCTGAACCAGGTCTTTTTGCTGTCGAGAGGGACGGCGAACGCGTTTCGCATGATCAAATAAACGCTCTTGAATCGACGTAAAATCCGACTCTTCTGGCGTTGACGCCATTTTAGCGCGAACCGGATTTAGATCTACATAGGCCATGCAGGAGAGTAATGCCTTTTCATCCAGCAAGGCTTGGCTTTTAAAGCGCCCTTCCCAAAAGCGGCCTTTGCAGCCGTCTTCTTTATTGGCCATACGGGCTATCGTTTCATTCAAACAACGCATAAACCAGGAGATATCCGCTAACTGAGCACGCCATTCCTCAATTTTTTCTTCGTAAGTTTTACGAACAAGCTCACTGCTTGCGACTGCTAAAAGTGTTTGCAACTTATGAGCACTGGTAGGAAATAATTGCCCCCAACGCTCCAACACCTCTTCCTGGCTCCATGAGTTGACTTCATCCTGATTAATAAACAACACCAAGTGATAGTGATTCGACATCACGGCATAGGCACACACATCAATGGCGAAGACCGAAGAGAGGAATTTGATACGCTCAACCAGCCACCCCTTGCGGTGATCGAAGTTCTGCCCGCTATGATAATCCTCCCCGCAAAGATAAGCACGACGGACACAGCGTGAAATACAGTGGTAAAACGGCGTATCTTCAACGGCATTCAACTCCTTACGGGCGCGAGTCATTTTCTATACCTATGGCTGTATAACTGTTCGTTGAAATCAATATATTTAAACCGAAATACTAACG
>DFBZ01000045.1 GCA_002366835.1 Gammaproteobacteria bacterium UBA3067 | reverse complement strand
CCTTCAGTTAAAGCAGATTTAACAATCCGGTTTTTCAGACTAGTTCCACAGGGAAGGACTAATGGAGAAGCAATTGTTACCGTCATTTTTATTAATATTCCTGAGTCGATAATTTTGTATCAAGATAAAATCAAAAACTAAAACCGAAAGCAAGTATCATTTTTATTGTCATCACTTTCGAACTTTGTATTATCGTAGAAACCTCAGTTGCACCCGAGGGCATAAAGGCGCGAAAAAGATGTGCACCGACAGTAGGCGCTCTTAGGCGAGATATTGGCGTGAATAGGGAATTCTAAAAATTCGTGTTCACCTTACTTGGGCGTAAGCGCCGTATACGGCTGGATATTCAAGGTACACCCGCCGACCCGCGAGCCTATGGCGAATGGTATTTGCGTTTATATTAAGTATTACAACTTCGACCGGCTTCATTCATTGAACAATGATTTATCACCGATTAATTATGAAAATTTAGCAAATTAATCTGTCCGATTTTGTTGGCCAGAATATCAATCTAGCGAAAATTCTGACGCGTTCTATTTGCAAATGCTACAAGCGAAAGCATCACTGGCACTTCGACCAAAACCCCCACGACGGTCGCCAAAGCGGCGCCGGAATTCAAGCCAAATAGGCTAATCGCAACCGCAACGGCTAACTCGAAGAAATTAGATGTACCTATAAGCGCAGCCGGAGCGGCAGTTTTAAACGGTACTCGCCAGAGATAAGCCCATCCATAAGCAATGACGAAAATGCCATAGCTTTGAATCAGTAGCGGGATGGCGATCAGTGCAATGACCATTGGTTTATCTAAAATAGTCTGCGCCTGAAAGCCGAATAATAAAACTACCGTAGCCAGAAGCCCGACGATAGAAAACGGTTTGACCTTCGCTGTAAAATGGCTAATTCGCGCGTCGTTGCCAGAGCCATCCAACATTTTGCGGGTGATATAGCCTGCCGCAAGAGGAATAACGACATAAAGTACAACGGAAAGCAGCAAGGTCTCCCAAGGCACAACAATGTCCGTGACGCCAAGCAAAAATGCAGCTATCGGTGCAAAGGCAAACACCATGATGATGTCGTTAATGGAGACTTGAACCAATGTATAATTGGCATCGCCACGTACAAGCTGGCTCCACACAAAAACCATCGCTGTACAGGGTGCGATGCCAAGCAAAATCATTCCGGCGACGTACTCCTTGGCCGTTTCCGGGTCAACCAATCCAGCAAATACATATTCAAAAAAGAAAATCCCAAGCGCCGCCATAGTGAAAGGCTTGATTAGCCAGTTTACAACGAGCGTTATGCATAAGCCTTTGGGTTTTTTGCCAACATCTTTCAGAGAAGCAAAATCCACGTTGACCATCATGGGATAAATCATCACCCAAATAAATAGGGCTACTACCAAGTTAACACGAGCATATTCTATGCCCGCAATAGTCTCAAAAAGGCTGGGAAGCACAACGCCCAAACCGACGCCAGCCGTAATACAAAGAGCAACCCACAATGACAGATAGCGTTCAAATAATCCCATAGGCGATGCCGTATTAGTGCTCATAATAGTTCTTTCTCTGTAGGGGGGAAGCAGCTCCCTTTCTCTATCCGATTTTTGATCGCCTGAAGCGCACCATCAAAAGACTTTTCAATTTTTTCGTCTATGCCTTTCGCTCTTGCGAATCAAAAGGGTCAAAACATCAATTACTCTAAGCCCTTTGATTTTATGAATGCATTTGTTTACTAGCAAGTCATATTAAAACCATACCACTAAAAACCAGGGCTATTTCTAACCCCAGCTCTCACAAACCCTTATTTTCTAATTAACCCATTTCTCTTTCCTGCCCCAACCAGGTTTTCTCCATTCCGCTTTAAGAATTGTTCCTGCACCGCTCATTGGCAAAGGCTCTTCGCGAATTTCCCACGACTTTGGGCACTTACAAAAGCCAGGAAACAGGCATACGATTGGCTCAAACCTATCGCATGTCGTATGAGATTTCCAACACTACAAAGCGTTGACATATCAATATTAGCTATAAAAAATTTTGCTCTTGCTAATAGGCTACACCCTCCACTACACTGTCCGCACGAACAGCACGCAAGGTAGGAAGGAGAGCCCCCATGACACAGCCCCGAAAACAACTCGTCTCCGTAAGCGACACCCCCTATTACCATGTCGTTTCCCGCTGCGTCAGGCGAGCCTACCTTTGCGGACATGACCCTCTCACTGGAAAAAGCTACGAGCATCGTCGGCAATGGATCGAAAACCGAATTCGAATCCTATCATCCATATTCTCCATCGATATTTGCGCCTACTCGGTGATGTCTAATCACTTTCATCTTGTTGTGAAAATTTTACCCGATGAGATTGACCAGCTAAGTAATGAAGACGTTGCAGAACGATGGTGTTCACTCTTTAAAGGCCCAATACTGGTACAGCGATGGCAAGCGGGTGAGTCTTTATGCTCGGCAGAATTACAGACTGTTGATGACTGCATCAAACTGTACCGAAAACGTTTAGCGAGCCTCAGTTGGTTTATGAGGTGTTTGAACGAACCCATCGCCCGGCAAGCCAACAAAGAAGATTTGTGTACCGGCCACTTCTGGGAGTCCCGATTCAAATCTCAGGCCCTGTTAAGCGAAGAAGCCGTATTATCCTGTATGGCATACGTTGATTTAAACCCCGTTCGCGCGGATATGGCCACTACACCCGAAGCGTCTGAATACACCAGCATTAAAGAACGCATTAAGCCGCAATTTAATCCCGACCTAGCGGTTAAAGAACAAATTGAACACCAAAATCTGCTCCGTTTTACTATTACCACGAAACCCTTAGCCCGATTTGAGGGCAACGAAAAAAACGGCCAATACAATGGCATTCTATTTTCTCTTATTGATTATCTAGAGCTGGTTGATTTTACCGGTAGAGTTATCCGGCCAGATAAACGTGGCGCTATTCCAGACAATCTCCCCCCAATACTGGAACGCATCGGTATCGATTTGGAAACATGGCTTACCAACATCACCGAGTTTGATTCCATTTATTGCAAACGGTTTGCCAAGCCACGGAAAAGGAAACGCTTGGCGAATACCGCATAGCTTTTTAGCGACCCTCCCCAAAATATTCTTAAAAACGAGATCGCAAATGATTTCGCGCACCTGACTGTTGAGAAAAAGGACACATTTTATTCTTTTTTCTTAGTATTCCGCTGACTCAACTCCTTCCGCTGAACGCACGCTTTTATTTTAATTATTATCCCTCAGCCCTCGGTTCAAATTGTTCATTTTTCTTTGTAGTGCCTGTCCTGTCTATTGTTTTTCAAATTGTTCATTTTTCTCAGAAGTGCCTGTCCTGGCTATTTCCGTCCTGGCTATTCAGAAGTGCCTGTCCTGGCTATTTCCTTTGCAGTGCCTGTCCTACCTATTTCTTTTCTTTGTAGTGCCTGTCCTGCCTATTTTTTATGTCTGTCATTTTTCTTTGCAGTGCCTGTCCTGCTTTAGCTTAACTACCCCAGATGTTGTAGCGCATCCAGTAAGAAGTAAAATAATAAGTGCTAGTGGTGATAGTTTGCTCATAAAATATGCCTTACTTATGTAGAGCTTAACTTGTCATTAAGCAGAATTAGTCCCTATTAATACCGCAACCAAGGCAAAACAAGGCAAAACAAGGAATCATCTCGCCCCTCCGGAACCCACGCATAAAGTTCTTTGCAGTGCCTGTCCTAGCTATTTTAATTTTCCTAGATAGAGGAATTGCACCTCCAATCTTCTACCGATTTAGCTCGGCGCACTGCCTGTCCTGCCTATTTGTTTTACGATGCCTGTCCTGCTTATTTGAACCTCTGGGTGAAATAAGAGCGCAACACCAAATCAAGTCATCTAACACGGGGGAAATAAATCCTATGGCATAAATCGTTACTTTTTTTATCGTTCAAAAAGGCGAGGGATTTGCTCGCCCAAAATAAACAGGCGTCTGGAGTACGCCGCCTCCCCCCTCTCTTCTGTTTTATTTATTTACTATATAGAGTCGTCAAGACCGGGCTGGCTCAACAATAGGATAAGTCGCGGCTAACGCGCGACTTATCCTTATTCGTTAGAATTTTAGTGGCCATATTTCTTATTTGAAAATTTTAAAATCCTGTTTGTTAAAAAACGTACAGCACCTTTTCTTTTCCATGGCGCATACAGGTCTTCTGATTTTATTGCTAATCTTGATTCGTTTAATTCAGAAGATAGGCTATATAATTTACGGAAATTCATTATTAGAGGATTCCATTTGTTAGGGTCAATTCTATTCTCGTTATCGCTTAGCAAAATGTCTGGGGATGCATTAACTTGAGTTATTTGTAATTCAATTGCGTATGTAGGAATAGCCATACGAGTATCATTTTTAGCAAACTCGTTCATATTTTCAACTATAGCAGAGAGCTGTATTTTACATTCATCTATACGGTTAATAGATTCTGATGCTTCTCTTTTAGGGGTAAATCCAGAATCTATGAATTTATCTTTAGAATGTTTATACCCCAGCAGTTTTTTATGGACAGGGATTTCTTTGCTTCCGGTAAGTAATGCAAGGTTATTGACTTTATCCGCGAGGTCACCTGATGCTAAGTTTAAAATACATTGACCATTCCTTTTTAAATTTTCTGTAGATTTTGACGTGGCATCTAAGCCAATCATACAGCTCCACCCTAACCACCATGCTGATGATATAGGTGCAATGTTTGTTGTACCGTCCTTGTTTAATGTACTGATTAGTACAACAGGTGTACCAAAATACATTATTGATGGTTCTATATTTATTTTCATAGTTATTCCTATATTGAGTGACTTATAGGAATTATTACTCTTTTGGCACTTGGTGACGACCCGAATCTTGCTATATGTAAGTTCTAACTTGTCATTAAGCAAAATTAATTCCTATTAATCCCTACATATATACGGACAAAAATTCCCATTAATACCGCACTGAAGATAAAACAAAGAATTATCTCGCCCCTGCGAAAACCAGGGCCATTCCTAGCCCCAGCTCTCACAACACCTTATTCCCTAATTAACCCCTTTCCCCTTCCCATCCCAATGAGGTTTCCTCAACTCCGTTTTAAGTATCTTACCCGCCCCACTCATTGGCAAAGGCTCTTCACGAATTTCCCACGACCTTGGGCACTTATAACCGGCGATCAACTCAATACAATGCGCTTTCAACTCCTCTTCGCTTGCAGATTCCCCTGATTTAAACACCACCACTGCATGCACCTGCTCACCCCATTCTTTATGCGGAACGCCAATCACGGCACATTCTTGTACTGCTGTGTGCTTATAAACAGCTTGTTCTGTTTCTGAGGAATAGACATTCTCGCCGCCGGAAATAATCATGTCTTTATTTCGATCGACGATATAAACAAAACCATCCTCATCCATATAGGCCATGTCACCGGTATGCATCCAGCCGTTGCGTAATGTTTCTTGCGTGGTCTCCGGCATTTTCCAGTAACCGTGCATCACATTTGGGCCACGGGCGATTATTTCTCCAACTTCACCACGAGGAAGTTCATTGTCATTTTCATCGGCAATGAGAATCTCTACGCCAAAGGCGGGATAACCTGCCGACTTTAACTTGCCGCTGTTGGGCCCGTCAGTAACGTGAAATTTTGAATCCAGAAAGGTCATAACCGGTGAGGTTTCTGTCATGCCATAACCTTGTTTAAATTCGCAATTTGGAAATAATTCCATTGCGCGTAGCAAAACTGCTTCTGGCATGGGCGAGGCGCCATACAAAATGGTTTTAAGGCTAGAGATATCGTATTTATTGATATCAGGAAAGTTAATCAGCATATTGACCATGGTGGGCACAAGTAAACAAACCGATACCTTATTATCTTGCATGACTTGCAAGGTTTCCTGTGGATCAAATTTTGGTAGGAAGGTATGGGTTCCGGCTGCCATGGTCAGGGAGAAAGTAGAGGCACAGTCAGCCAGATGAAACATGGGGGCCACATGCAAATAAACGGAGGTCTCATCAAACTTCATGAACGGGATCACGTTTAGCGCATTGCTCATCAAGTTGTTATGGCTCAGCATCACGCCCTTTGAACGCCCAGTGGTGCCGCCAGTATAAAACAGACCGGCCAGGTCCTCTCCACCGCGCTCAGCGTCTTCCACTGGCTCGCTCTTGGCAATCAGCTCTTCGTAATTGATGCAACCTGAAGGCGTTTCGCCGTCACCGGCAAAAATCACTTTTTTTACGGTTTTCATTTTGCCTTCCAGTGCGGGCAACATTTGGGCAAAGGCATCATCCACCACGAGCATTTCTGTTTCTGAATCGTTGAGGGTAAACAGAATCTCAGGGGCGGCTAAACGAATATTAATGGGAACAGACACCGCGCCAGCCCATGGTATGGAAAAAAACAGCTCCAGATAGCGGTCACTGTTTAAGGAAAGTATGGCAACACGTTCACCCGCTGATATGCCGAGGGACTTCATTCCCGACGCTAGACATTGAACTCTGTCGTTAAATTTATTCCAGGTGTGGCTGCGGTCACCAAAAAGCGTAGCGGGTTTGTTGCCACTCACTTGGGCGGCGCGTTTGATACATTGGCTCAGGTACATTATTTTTCCTTTTATTAGTTATTCGCCCCTTAAGAGGGGGGCTAGATTCCCTGCACAAATATGAATGGTAATATTCACATGCGGCAATATGCCACATTCCCATTAAGAATCAATATCACTAGAATCTCTTGCAACGGATTACTCGGCGTTCCCCCGCCAAGAAGGCCGTTAATTTTTACTTATTTGGTATCTGGCGGTCGCACCCTGCCAGATACCATTTTTTTTATTTGTCCACAGAAAAAATGAGGGACTTATCCTTCATTTACTTCAAGACTGGCCAAGCCATTTAGCACCATCTGCGGCATACTGATCACACCCACCACTTCGCCATTTTCAATCACTGGCGCGTGAGATAGATCATACCGTTCGAATAAACGTGCGCAGTAACGAACATCCATATCTGGCCGTACAGTAATAACGGGCTTATTCATTATTTCGTATAAATTAACCCGCTGAGGAGGCCGATCTTTAGCCAGCACTTTGCGTGCGATGTCGCTCAGCAGCACCATGCCTAATTCGTCGTGATCGTGACGCGTTTTGATCAATAAGGGGCGAGCGCCATCCTCACGCATTCGTAATATCGCCTCCTTTACAGTCATTAATCCATCCACCATGAAGTATTTATCCTTCATGACGTCTCCCACTTGAATCAACCTATGCTCGCTCATATTTCATCTCCAACGACATCTGCCAATTTATCCACTTGATGCTGCACCCCAATGGCGTCTTCCACATCGAGCTGAATGGCAATTCCTGAACCGGGGCGCTCATCGAACTGCCCCACTGCTGCTATTTTTTCGAGTATTTTTTTACATAGATGCTCTTCCACCAGAAACATCAACACATCACGCTGGGATTCGAGCGACATACCGAAAAAAGTTTTACTGCGCTTTATGCCTTCGCCCCGCGCGTTATTAATCACCGTTGCACCTGTGGCGCCCGCTTTTCGGGCTGCATCCATAATGGCATTGGTTTTACTGTCTTCTACAAATGCGAGAATCAATTTAAAGTGCATGGGCGCTTCCTCATTTTAATCTAGTAATTTTTTTCTTTGCGGTGAGCAAGGTATTCAGTGAGCTGCGCATAGGCAAGCACACTGGCGATGGGGAATAAACTGGCAAAAGCAATCAATCCGAAGCCATCGATCATTGGGTCTCGACCAGGTACGGATTCGGCAAGCCCCAAGCCCAGCGCTGTCACTAAGGGCACAGTAACCGTCGAGGTGGTAACACCGCCAGAATCATAGGCCAGGGGAATAATCGCCTTGGGTGCACGCAAAGTTTGAAGCACCACCAGCACATAACCCACAATAATAAAATAATGAACCGGCGTGCCGGTGACAATGCGAAAGCAGCCCAAAGTAATACCTATTGCCACACCCAAGGCCACTGCGATCCTCAAGCCCCAGTTACTGATGGTGCCACCAGAAATCTGGGCGGCTTTACCTGCCACTGCAATTAATGCCGGTTCCGCAATAGTGGTGCTTGCGCCGATCGCGAAGGCGAAAATATAAACCCAGTAATAGGCCCGCCAATCAAATACGCCCTCTTCCATCGGCAAGCCAATCACGGCTTGGGCTTCTTTAATAAACTCTGGGTTCGTAAGCTGTTCGGCCATTAATCGCCCGACGGGAAACAAGGCCTGTTCAAGACCAATTAAAAATAAGGTCATACCAAGCAAGACGTAAAAAAATCCGATAATCACTCTATGGGCATCGGGTAGTTTTTTGCGAATCACCACTAGCTGAAAAAACACAATAATAAGGGCGATGGGTAACACGTCCCAAAAGGTGTCGAGAAATACGTCTAGGAGAGGGGATAAAAAATTCATGTCACAACGATCCCGTAAATCATCACAAAAATCATCGGTGTCAGCGATGCAAATGCAATCAAACCGAAACCGTCGAGCATGGGGTTGCGCCCGCGAATTGCCGAGGCCAGACCAATTCCCAAAGCAGTCACCAAGGGCACCGTAATGGTGGAGGTCGTAACGCCGCCAGAATCATAGGCGATGCCAATAATTTCTTTGGGCGCGAAGCCGGTCATAACCACCACCATCACATAACCACCGGCAATCATTAAATGAATAGGCCAGCCTCTTAAGATACGCAACACACCAATCACAATGGCCAAACCTACGGAGAAGGCAACGGTATAACGCAAACCGGTGGAGTAGCTTTCTTTTCTGCTGGTGGTATTTTCAATCATGCCACCTTGTGCGGCCACATAGGCGGCTTCGTCCGCAATTGCTATAAGGGTGGGTTCAGCCACTGTGGTTCCAAAACCAAGAGCGAAGGAAAAGGTCATCAGCCAAAACACACTGCCCTTTCTGGCAAAGGCATTGGCCATGGTTTCACCCACGGGGAACAGGCCCATTTCAAGGCCAATCAGGAAAAAAGTCAGCCCCAGCACCACAAAAACAGCGCCGATAATCATTTCCAGAAAATTATCGATAGGCTGTTGAATCACCACTAATTGGAAAAAGCCTATCACCAGAATAATGGGCAGTAGATCCCGCCCGCAAGAAAGCATTGATAGAAAGAAGTTATGTAGCGCGTCTTTCAAACGATATCCTTTAAAATAAGATCGATATGACAGCCTGTTTAGGCTAAAACATTATTCAAGATGTTGCATCGGTAAAGCAGTGGAGTCCACTACTTTACGCATCACAAAACTGGAGTGCACGCCAGTTACTCCGTCAATACGCGTCAGCTTACCCAGAAGGAATTCCTGATAATAGTCCATGTCAGGAACAATCACCTTAAGAAGATAATCCGCCTGCTGGCCGGTAATTAGATAACACTCCATCACCTCTTCGAAAGTATTCACGATACCTTCAAAATTTTCAAAACGCTCTGGGGTATGCCGGTCAAGACTGATTTGTATAAGCGCCATTAACTTAAGCCCTAGCTTATCGGGATTCAAGCGCGCCACATAGGAAGAAACCAAACCTTCATCTTCCAGGCGCTTCACTCGACGAGAACAGGGTGAAGGGGATAAAGCCGTTTTCTCGGCCAAATCGAGGTTAGAGATTCGCCCTTCTTTCTGCAAAATCCGCAATATATTTCGATCAACACGATCTAAAGACACAAAAAACCCCTCAACAACTCAATAGCGCAATATAAAACCAAGCTTAAAACTTATATTAGATGATTATTTCTTATAGTTAAAATTTTAAAGGATATTAGCAACCTTTCACCCAAAGCCCTCAATTATACTTCTCTGCAGTACCTATTCATTGATCCACCACAAGAAAAGAGGCACAAGGCTATGTCCATCCACGGCAACTTCCATCACAAAAAATATCGCCCCTTCCCGCCCGTTATTTTAGCGGATCGGCAATGGCCAAACCGCGTTATCAACAAAGCGCCCCAGTGGTGTGCCGTTGATCTGCGCGATGGCAATCAAGCACTGATTGACCCTATGTCGCCGGAGCAGAAAAGGGCCTTATTTGATTTACTGGTCGATATTGGCGTGAAACAAATCGAGGTGGGTTTTCCTGCCGCATCCCAGATGGATTTTGATTTTGTGCGAGCTTTAATTGAGGAGGATGCGATACCCAAGGATGTGACGATTCAGGTGTTAACCCAAGCCCGCCCTGCTCTTATTCAGCGTACCTTTGATGCATTAAAGGGTGCGCCTCGCGCCATTGTGCATTTGTACAATTCCACCTCCCCGGTACAACGAAAGCAGGTATTTAAACTTGATAAGGCAGGGATAAAGAATATAGCCGTACAGGGCGCAATATGCGTTAAAGAAATAGCGGAGCAACATCCAGAAACCGACTGGACATTCCAATACTCACCGGAAAGCTTTACCGCCACGGAGTTGGATTTCTCTATAGAAATTTGCAACGCGGTGAGTGAAATCTGGCAGCCCACGCCCGACAAACCCATTGTCATTAACTTGCCCGCCACGGTGGAAGTATCGACGCCAAATGTTTACGCCGACCAAGTGGAATGGTTTTGTCGAAATATCGACCAACGGGAGGCCACCATTGTCAGCTTACACACCCATAACGACAGAGGCTGTGCCGTTGCGGCAGCAGAGCTGGCCCTTATGGCGGGGGCAGACCGCGTGGAAGGGACTTTATTAGGTAATGGGGAGCGCACTGGCAATATGGATTTAGTCACCATTGCCATGAACCTGTATAGCCAGGGTGTAGACCCAGAGCTAGATTTCTCCGATATGGATCGCATTATTCAGGTGGTAGAGGGCTGCACAAAACTACCTGTCCACCCCCGCCATCCCTATGCCGGTGATTTGGTTTTTACCGCATTTTCCGGCAGCCACCAGGACGCCATAAAAAAATGTCTGGCTCAGCGTCAACCTGAAGACCCCTGGGAAGTGGCCTATTTACCCATCGACCCCAGTGATTTAGGCCGCAGTTACCAAGAGGTGATTCGTATCAACAGTCAATCTGGAAAAGGCGGTATTGCCTACATTCTGGAAAAACACTATGGCTTTGAGTTACCCCGCTGGCTGCAAATCGAGTTCAGCACCATCGTGCAGAAGATTGCAGATAAGGAGGGCCAGGAAATAACGCCTGAAGCAATAATCGCTTTATTTGAAACCCACTATCTGGATAACAACATTACCCTGAATCACTACAACATTACCCGACACGGCAAGGAGCAGATAAATGTTAACTTTCAGGCGCAGAGCCAGCAATGGGATATTTATGGCGAAGGCAGTGGGGCACTGGATGCCCTGGTAAATGGCATAAACCGGCGTTTACACAGTGACATAACGGTGACTAGCTACCATGAACATGGCCTGAGCCATCATACCGATAGCAAGGCCGTTTGCTACTTGCAAATTCGTTACGCTTCGCAGGTTTATACCGGCGTAAGCACCTCTGAGGATTTACTCAGCGCACCTATAAAAGCGCTACTGAAAGCCATTACCCAAGCTGAACTGCTCAATGAGTTGGATGCAGCATAGCCTTCGCAGAATAATCCTTGCGGTAGTTTTTTCAGAAAAACCGGCAGGTTATTAGAGCCCCTCTCGCCAAGGTCAAGCATCGCGAGTAGACTGGCCTGCCGCTCAAACCAAATATATCGCAGGTTTTTTATTTCTTCCTCTCAAAAATCACCACCCAGCTGGACGCAAGCACTCATCCTTATGAGTGTTATCAGCGTCGGCATG
Organism: Gammaproteobacteria bacterium UBA3067; assembly: GCA_002366835.1. GTDB lineage: Bacteria > Pseudomonadota > Gammaproteobacteria > Pseudomonadales > UBA3067 > UBA3067. The sequence continues at coordinate 11,261 of DFBZ01000045.1, read as the reverse complement.
GGCCAAACCCTGGTGTTCGCCATTCTGCCATCACTGGGGCGAGAAGTCGGTTTAATGGAAGTGCAAATAGGGGGGATCATTTCTGCATCGTCCATTATTTTTTCTTTATCGAGCGCCGTCTGGGGCAATAAAAGTGAACACATGGGGCGTAAGCGCGTCATGATTATAGGGCTATCAGGCTACACCCTTGGAACCCTGCTTTTTGCTACAACATTCTGGCTTGGGCTTAATAAATGGCTACTGGGCTGGGGCCTGTTTGCCTGCCTCGTACTCACACGCATGCTGCAATCCACAGTGATGGCTGCCACTACACCCGCAGCAAGCGCTTATATGGCAGACATCAGCGATTTCAAATCTCGCACTACTGCCATGGGGAAACTCGGCGCAGCCCAAAGCATCGGCACCATTATTGGCCCCGCGGTGGGCGGTGGTCTGGCAATTTTCGGTTTACTGTTACCTATGTACTTCGCCGCAGCCGCCACTTTCGTTACAGCCATTCTAGTGTGGAAGTTCTTACCCGAATCCCCTCATACAGCAGACAATAGCAAGCCAGCCACAAGCATCCCTCAACAGCTTGTGGTGGCGATTAAAGGGTATTTTGATAAACGCTACATTTCATTTCTTATTATCGGTGTCTCTATGTTTACAGCCTTCGCCGTCACCCAGCAGACATTGGGTTTTTTCTACCAAGATCGCATGGGGCTGGATGGACAACAAACGGCGCAAACTGTTGGAATTGCAATGATCATTTCCGCTGTTTCATCACTATTTGCTCAAGGGGTCATCGTACAACGCAGCAACCTTGAAGCCATGACACTGGTGCGCATAGGGCTACCCATTATGGCGGCCGGCTTTCTAATTCTTGCCAATGCGGAACAAGATATATGGTTAATTGGCTGCATGAGCCTCGTGGGGCTCGGCATGGGCTTAACCATGCCAGGCTTTACTTCGGCCGCCACCCTCTCAGTAAGTGCCAACGAGCAAGGTGCAGTTGCTGGCGTCATCGCCGCATCACCCGCTCTTGGCTTTATCGTGGGGCCGATTGTCGGCACAACACTTTATCAATTCGGTGAAACCCTGCCCTACTGGTTTACCACCATTGTATTTATTCCCTTGATCGCATACGTTTGGTGGCTCAAACCAGAAAAAGCAGGCGAAAAATAATCCCAGCCATACACCCCCGCGCACAAGAGTCACGAACACTCCATGCATAAAAAAATTCTATTGTTTGGCGCCACTGGCTACACAGGCAAGCTCACCGCTAAAGCACTTGTAAAGCTCGGCCTAGAACCTTTACTGGTGGGCCGTAATTCCAGCAAGCTAAGAGCGCTCGCTGAAGAGCTTGGCGGGCTTGAAATTGCAGAAGCCTGCGTTGAAGACGTGAGCAGCCTATCAAGGCTGATAAACCCAGGCGACATCCTTATCACCACCGTGGGGCCTTTCACGCGCTATGGCGAAACAGCCCTGCAAGCCGCTATCGAAAAAAGCGCCCATTACTTGGATTCCACCGGCGAACCCGGCTTTATTCGCAAGGTGTTTGAGCAATACGGCCCCCAAGCAGAGAAGAAAAGCATCACTCTGCTAACGGCAATGGGTTATGACTATGTACCCGGTAATTGTGCAGCCGCCGCTGCTTTAAATATGAATAAAAATGCAACAAGAGTGGATGTCGGTTATTTTGTTTCTGGCGGGGGGTTCGCGGCCAGCCAGGGTACGCAAGCATCCGTGGTGCAGGCCATGTTAGAACCTGGCGTTTTTTATAGACAAGGCCGACTCATTGAGAAAATGGCCGATGCGAAAGTAAAACGCTTCACTCTTGCTGGTAAAACCCGCCCAGCGACATCCGTGCCGGGTAGTGAACATATCACCCTGCCCCACTCTTTTCCCGCACTCAAAGAGGTGAACACCTACCTCGGCTGGTTCGGCAATGTCTCTTACTTAATGCCCCTTTTTTCCAGCCTGCACGCCCTACTTTTTAAAATACCCGCTTACTTCGGCTTATTAGATAAATACGCACAAAAGCTTAATCGCAGCGAAGGGAAAGGGCCAAGCCATAGCGCACGACAGGATTGTGATACCGAAGTACAGGCCATCGCTTATAACAGCGCGGGGCAAGCACTCAGTGAAGCCACCCTTATCGGCGCAAACCCCTATGAATTTACCTCCAACATGTTAGCGATAACAGCGCTTGAGGGTTTCGAAAACGGCTTTCAGGAAACCGGAGCGCAAGGGCCAGTCGCCGCACTCGGGTATGAAAAACTTGTCAGCGCCTGTGAGAAAGCAGGCTTAACCCTGACCCAAAAGTCTTATTCCTCCTAATTTAGAAAAAAATATTCCCCACCCCATCAAAATCAATCACACAAGAATCTATGCATAAGCACACAACAACCCGATTAAACAAATACATCAGCGAAAGCGGCATCTGCTCCAGAAGGGAAGCAGACCGTTATATTGAGCAAGGCAATGTCTTCATTAATGGCCAGCGCGCAAAAGTTGGCGACCGCGTTTCTCCTGGAGATAACGTAAAAGTTAACGGCCAGGCAATTGAACCAAAAGATGCCGAGGAGTTTATTTTTATCGCTCTCAATAAACCCGTCGGCGTTGTGAGCACCACTGAAAGCAACGAAAGAAATAACATTGTCGACTTTGTAAAACACAGCGTGCGTATTTTCCCCATCGGTCGCTTAGACAAAGACTCGCAGGGTTTGATTTTTCTCACCAGCAACGGTGATCTGGTCAACAAGATATTGCGCGCTGGCAACAAACATGAAAAAGAATACTTAGTCACGGTAAACAAACCCCTGCGCGATGATTTTATTGCTGGCATTAGCGCAGGTGTACCCATGCTCGGCGTCATCACGAAAAAATGCAAAGTCACCAAAGTGAGCCCTTTCGTTTTTAGAATTACATTAGTTCAGGGCTTAAACCGCCAGATCCGCCGCATGTGCGAACATTTTAACTACGAAGTGACTAAGCTTGAACGCGTTCGCATTATGAACATCGGCCTAAAAGGTCTGCCCGTAGGGGAATGGCGCGACTTAACGGAGAAAGAGCTCACTGTTTTATTAAGTGCCGTTGAAAACTCATCATCCGAAGCGGCGGCCCCTAAGAAAACCAGAAAGCCTAAACCTGCTAACAAACAGCTCGGCAAACAACCCAGTAAAAAACCCAGTAAACACTTTAAACAAAAAGCAGCGACTGGCGCGAAGAGAAAACCACGCCGACCGAGCAAGCCCAGCCGGCAACGCTGAGCAGAAAGCCGGCCATGCATTAGCTGCTGCATGGCACCTTAATATCCTTTATACTCGCTGGTTCGTCGAAAATCACAGGAAGGCCTGGCCACGGTTCAAATCATGAAGTTTGTGCGCGGAATTGAAAATTTTAAAGCGCCGCTAGAAGGTGTTGTTGCGACTATTGGGAACTTCGATGGCGTCCACATGGGCCACCGTGCCTTAGTAGAGCGCTTGGTGCATTATGGGCAAAAGCATGGCCTTGCTTCTCTCGTGATGATCTTCGAACCACAACCACTGGAATTTTTCTCTCCAGAAAAAGCGCCTGCACGGCTGCTACCCTTTCAAGACAAAGCCAACAAGTTAACTGAATTAAGCGTAGATTACGTACTGATACTCCCCTTCGATAAAGCCTTCAGTGAACAGTCACCCGAACAGTTTATTATTGATTTACTCGTTAATGGCAGCGCCGTTAAGCACCTGATCATTGGGGACGACTTCCGTTTCGGCAAAGACCGTGAAGGCGACTTTTCACGCTTGCAGAAAGCTGGGCAACGTTACGGCTTCAGTGTTGACGATACGCAGTCGATATTACACAACGAGAACCGAGTCAGTAGCACGCTTATTCGTCAGGCGCTTGAGCAGGGTGATTTTAAGCAAGCCGAAGCACTACTTGGCGCCCCTTACGCCATCAAGGGCGAAGTCATCCACGGCAAGGCCTTGGGGCGAACCATTAATGTGCCCACCGCGAACATTCCGATTAATCGACTAAAATCGCCCCTTCAAGGCGTATTTGCGGTGAACTGGCACGATGAACAAGGTGACGAATACCAAGGGGTCGCAAACCTGGGCACACGCCCTACCGTAGATGGCGAAGGGGAGTTACTTGAAGTACACCTCCTTGATTGCAACGCAGATCTTTACGGGCGCACCGCAAACGTCACCTTCTTAAAGAAGCTGCGTAACGAGCAACGTTTTAGTGATTTTGAGCTATTAAAGAAACAGATAGGAAAAGACATAGAGCAGGCGCAGGCGTTTTTTAAACACAATGCGTAAAACAGCAACCCATTAAAAAAACTGGCTAAGCCTCCATGAGTGACTACAAACATACCTTAAATCTTCCCAACACCTCTTTTCCGATGAAAGCTAATCTCGCACAGCGGGAGCCAGAGCGCCTTAAATTCTGGCAGGATATGGGCCTGTATCAAAAAATGCGTGAAACCGGCAAAGGCCGCCCTTCATTCATCCTGCACGATGGCCCTCCTTATGCCAATGGCGATATTCATATTGGCCATGCCGTGAATAAAATCCTGAAAGACATTATTGTTAAATCCAAGACACTCAGCGGTTTCGATGCACCTTATATTCCCGGCTGGGATTGCCACGGCCTGCCCATCGAATTAAATGTAGAAAAAAAGGTAGGCAAAGCGGGCGTAAAAGTCAGCCCCTCTGAATTCCGTAAAGCTTGCCGCACCTACGCACAAAAACAGGTGGACGGCCAACGTAAAGATTTTATCCGCCTCGGTGTAACAGGTGACTGGGAAAACCCCTACCTCACCATGGACTACAAGTTCGAAGCGAATATTATCCGCACCCTGGGCAAGATCGTAAACAACGGCCACCTCCATAAGGGCGCAAAACCTGTTCACTGGTGTATGGACTGCGGTTCAGCCCTGGCAGAAGCCGAGGTGGAATATCAGGACAAACAATCTCATGCCATTGATGTGGGTTTTGGGGTGGCCGATCACGCTGATCTTGCCACTAAAATGGCGACAGACATCCCAGCAAGCCTTCCCTTATATATTGTTATCTGGACAACCACGCCCTGGACATTACCAGCAAACCAGGCGGTTTCCCTGCACCCTGAATTTGAATACAGCCTGATCAAAGCCACACACCAGGGCCGCGATGTCGGTTTAATTGTGGCCGACAGTCTAAAAGACGATGTAGCACAACGTTATGCACTGGAAAACGTCAGTGTTATCGGCACGGCCACAGGCTCTGCGCTTGAAGGGTTATCGTTACAACACCCGTTTTATCAGCGCCAAGTACCTGTCATTGTCGGCGAACACGTCACGGCCGAAGCAGGAACCGGCGCTGTGCATACCGCCCCTGGTCACGGCCAAGACGATTTCATCATCGGTCAGAAATATGACCTGCCGGTAGAAAACCCCGTGAGTGGCGCAGGGGTTTACCTGCCCAATACCGAACGCTTTGCCGGCATGCATGTTAACAAAGCCAACGAAGCCATTATTGAACTGCTCAAAGAACAGCAGGTGCTGTTTGGATACGAGAAAATTACCCACAGCTTTCCCCACTGCTGGCGACACAAAACACCTCTTATTTTCCGCGCCACGCCTCAATGGTTTGTCAGCATGACTCAAAACGGCTTGCAACAGCGCGCCGAAGAAGTCATCAACGAAGTGAACTGGATGCCAGATTGGGGTAAGGCGCGTATTCAGGGCATGGTGGGCAACCGTCCCGACTGGTGCATTTCTCGCCAGCGCACATGGGGTGTACCCATCACCTTGTTTGTACACAAAGAAAGCGGTGATCTTCACCCTGATACCCAGCGTTTAATCGAAGAAGTTGCCCTGCGAGTTGAAGCGGCCGGCATTGATGCTTGGTTTGATTTAGACGCGGCCGAGCTGCTTGGCAACGAAGCTGACAACTATGACAAAATTATCGACACCCTCGATGTATGGTTTGACTCTGGCGTCACCCATGCTTGCGTTGTCGATGAGCGCGACGAATTGTCTTTCCCCGCTGACCTTTATCTGGAAGGCTCGGACCAACACCGAGGCTGGTTCCAATCCTCCTTGCTAACCTGTGTCGCCAGCCGTAACGAAGCCCCTTATCGCTCAGTGCTGACCCACGGCTTTACGGTAGATGAAAACGGCCGCAAGATGTCCAAGTCTCTGGGCAACGTCATCGCACCGCAAAAAGTCATGAAAACCCTTGGCGCAGACATCATTCGCTTATGGGTCGCTGCAACCGATTACCGTAACGAGATGAGTGTTTCCGATGAAATCCTCAAACGTATGTCTGACTCCTATCGCCGTATTCGTAATACCAGCCGCTTTTTGCTCGCTAACCTGAATGGTTTTGACCCTGATAAAAACAGCATCGCTGCGGCAGATATGCTCGAGCTGGATCGTTGGATGGTAGACCGCGCACTGTTACTGCAGCGCGAAATTGAAGCCGCTTACGAAAGCTACCAGTTCCATCAGATCTACCAGCGTTTGCATAACTTCTGCATCGTGGACTTGGGTGGTTTTTACCTCAGCATTATCAAAGATCGCCAGTACACCTGCCAGGCAGATAGCCTGCCCCGCCGATCAGCCCAAACCGCCCTTTATCACGTTGCCGAAGCCATGGTGCGCTGGATTGCGCCCATCATGAGTTTTACCGCCGAAGAAATCTGGACCTGCCTGCCGGGTGAACGAGAAGAATCCGTTTTCCTTTCCACCTGGTATACACAGATGGATGAATTCGATGCGGAGAAAACCGGCCTCGATCGTGATTATTGGGAAACCCTGCTGCAAGTTAAAACCGCCATTAACAAGCAACTTGAAGCCGAACGTAAGGCAGGCAATGTGGGCTCTGGTCTGGATGCAGAAGTCACTCTGTACTGCCAAAGTGATCTCAATTCCAAGTTGGAAAGGCTGGGCAATGAACTGCGCTTTGTCACCATTACCTCTGCCGCAAAACTCGCCCCCTTGGAAGATGCTCCGGCCGACGCCCTGCAAACCGATGTAGAAGGCCTGATGTTGGTGGCAAAATCTTCCGATCACACCAAGTGTGCACGCTGCTGGCACCATCGCGAAGATGTGGGCACACACGAAGAACATCCGGAATTATGCGGCCGCTGCATTGACAATGTAGAAGGCGATGGAGAAACGAGGTCTTTTGCCTAGATGCTCAACAAAAATAAAACAGACGACACAACAGCCAGTACAGAAAACCCAGCAGAGCAGAACATTCCCCTTGGAATGCTGCAGTGGCTCTGGCTAACACTGCTAGTTATTGTGCTGGATCAAATCAGCAAGCAAGTCGCCAGCAGCATGATGGAGCTCTATCAGCCGATAGCAATGCTGCCTTTTTTTAATTTCACGCTGGCCCATAACTACGGTGCAGCCTTCAGCTTTCTGAGTGATGCTGGTGGCTGGCAGCGTTATGCACTGGCAGCCGTGGCACTGGCCACAAGTATCGGAATCACCATCTGGTTAAAACGATTGCCTAAAAATGACCCTTGGATGGCAGCCTCCCTCAGCCTTATTTTGGGCGGTGCGATTGGTAATCTTTATGATCGTGTCGTTTTGGGTTATGTCGTGGACTTTCTCGATTTTTACTGGGCCACCTCCCACTTTCCTGCCTTTAATATTGCCGATTCCGCCATCACCATTGGTGCCATCATGATGGTCATTGACGTTATCCGCAACCCTGGCAAATAGCTTCACGGGCCTGCAACAAGAGTAGAAGTATTATGAATAAAGAGCACTTATCCCCTAAGCCTGACCTTCCGAGCATAGGCCTATCCAGCAAGGTCACTTTGCATTTTTCCATTGCTCTGGATGACGAAAGCCAACAGGAATTAGACTCCACCTTTAACGGTAAGCCCGGTACCTTTGTAATGGGAGATAGCAGTCTTCTACCGGGTTTTGAAAAGCGCCTGCTCGGTATGCATGTTGGAGACGCACAAACATTTCAAGTACCAACAAAGGAAGGCTTCGGCGAACGCCAGCAAGCCAATATCCAGCGCATGAAACGCTCTGAATTCGGTACAGACATCACCCTAGAGCAAGGCTTGATGCTCTCCTTTGCACAACAAGATGGAAAAGAGCTGCCCGGCATGGTGGCTGATTTTGACGATGACGAAGTCCACATCGACTTTAATCACCCACTCTCAGGTCGCGACTTACTCTTTAAAGTGGAAATTGTGGCAATTGAAACAAATTCAGCAGCGGGAGAGCAATAATGGAAATTAAACTGGCGAACCCCCGTGGCTTTTGTGCGGGAGTAGATAGAGCCATCGACATCGTGAATCGCGCACTCGATATTTATGGCGCACCCGTCTATGTTCGCCACGAAGTCGTCCATAACAAATTTGTCGTGGATGGCCTGCGCGACCGAGGCGCCATTTTTGTTGATGAACTCAATGAGGTGCCCGACGGTAACCTGGTGATATTCAGTGCCCACGGGGTCTCACAAGCCGTGCAGACAGAAGCCAGATCTCGCGACCTGCGCGTCTTTGACGCCACCTGCCCATTGGTAACAAAGGTGCACAAAGAAGTGCAGCATCAAAGTGGTCTCGGCAGCGAACTCATTCTCATTGGCCATGCGGGTCACCCCGAAGTAGAAGGCACCATGGGCCAATATGCCGACCTTAGCGCAGGAGGCATCTATTTAGTTGAAAACTGTGAAGACGTTGCAAAACTAGTCATCAAAGATCCTAATAATCTGAGGTATGCCACCCAAACCACCTTATCTGTAGATGATACCCGAGACATCATTAATGCCCTGAAAGAGCGCTTTCCTTCTATTAATGGGCCGCGTAAAGATGACATTTGTTACGCCACCCAAAACCGCCAGGATGCTGTAAAAACATTAGCACTGGAATGTAATTTAGTTTTAGTCGTGGGCTCACCCAACAGCTCTAATTCCAACCGATTGCGCGAACTGGCAGAACGTTGCGGCGCCACTTCCTACTTAATTGATAATGCTGAAGAAATCGATAAATCCTGGCTTGAAAATATTCATGCAGTTGGCGTCACTGCCGGCGCATCCGCCCCAGAAAGTTTAGTAAATGGCGTGGTAGAAAAACTTAAAGCATTCGGCGGCACCTCATCCAGTGAGCTAGAGGGCGAAAAAGAGGACGTCGTATTCTCCATGCCAAAAGAGCTGCGCCTCCCGCGTTAAGCTGCCAGCAGCACATTCTAGTGTGTGGCCCGTAGGCGCAATAAGAGCCGAGTCCATGCATATAGCGCTAAGCCGAAACTCGGCACTATTTCCTGTTTTAATGGCCCTAATTCGGTTATTGTCTGAGCAGTAATATTGCCAGGGCAGTTCTGAATTAATCCCAAACGAAGTAGAAACCCTGCCCCTTGAAACGCTTTGGGTATTGCATTCAAAATGCTCAGAGCTGCCTTTCTTTCCCTTGATTAATGGCACCACCCATGCGCAGGCCTAACTCACAAAAAAAACACCAGGGCTTTACCCTCATTGAAGTTCTGATATCCCTATTGATTATGACACTGGGTATTGTCGGCGTGCTTAAAATGCAGACTCAAAGCCTAAAATCCAATCAACGTGCCTATTTTCGAACCCAGGCTGACTTGCTTAGCCGGGATATGTTGGCCCGCATGCAGGCCAATAAAATGGAGGCTCGAAACGGTAAATACGTTGTCGACGCCAAACCGGCCAGTACTACAGACTGTCAAACAACAGAATGTAACGCAACGCAGATAGTAGAATGGGATTTACACCAATGGTATGAGCAAGTTGAAAAACAACTGCCTGCCGGCAGTGCGACGGTGAAAAAATTTGACGGCGACAGTAATCGCTACCTGATTTCTATACGCTGGGATGATTACCGAACTTCACAAGCCCTTGATACAGAGAACTGTGGCAATGAAAGCGGCAAGGTGTTGTGCTGGGGCACGGTGGTTCAGCTATGACCCACGCTTATAAAGCAAAAGGTTTTTCTCTCGTTGAATTAATGATCTCCCTCGCCTTGGGTCTATTTTTGAGCCTAGCAGTTATTCAAACCTACCTGGCAACGGTAAAGTCAGATACCGTCATCATGGGTAATACGGAAATTCAAGAAAATGCTCGTTTTGCTTTGCAGGTTCTCGAAAAAGCGCTGCAACAAGCTGGGTATTTTTCTAACTTAAACGGAAACCGTGCGGAGTATTTCCAAGAAAATGCGGCTCAATGGGCAAATACAGTATTCACCTCAAGCGATGCCATACGGGGGTTTGATGACACAGAAACACCTGTTACAAATCAGCCCAATTCTGCAAGCGGCACAGATCAGGTATTTATACGATTAGTCAGTGATGCCGCCGTATTAGGAATTGGTGCGATCTGGCATGACTGCAACGGAAGACTCATCCCTAATAATACTGCCATTCAAATGGGCTTTTATATCTCCGCCACTAACGGTTCCTTGATATGCCGCAGCCAAATACCTGGCGTCAACCCAGATAGCCAGCCCTTAATCAACAATGTGTCAGACTTCCAACTTCTATATGGCGTAGACAGCACCCAGGACGGCTCAGTAAATCGTTATACCGATGCCCAAAACGTAAGCGCAGCAAGTGACTGGGATAATGTTAGAGCCGTCAAAGTCAGCTTAAAACTCGCCGCGTCCATGCCAGGTCTGGAACCAAAGCTATTTGAAAAAACCATTGCCTTGAGGAATATGCTGTGAATACCAACACATCAACCCCTGCGCACGCCATACGCAGCCGCCAACAAGGTTCAGTCTTGTTAATATGCCTGATTCTGATGATTGCAGTCACCTTGCTCGGCGTTTCTTCCATGAAAACGACCATGGTGGAACACAAAATTGTCTCAAACACCCGCAACCAGACCTTAGCGCTAACAAGTGCTGAAGCCGCTTTAAATGAAGCCACGGAAATTATCCTCGGCCAATCTGGGGATAAGAAGCGATCAGGATTTAAACTCATAGATCTGCAAGACAGCGATCAAGCCAACAACACGGTAAGCATTAGCCTTAATGAAGATGAATCCATCAGCGTTCCCTTATGGGGAGAAGGTGCTGTCACCGATAATGCTGGCTACCTTGAAAGTGAAAGCGAGCAAAACTGGTGGGCAAGTAATACCAATACCGCCGCGCTGTCCAAAGACTTAACTGCTGACAACACTGAGCTAAACCATAATAACTACCGTCTCAGTGCAAACCCCCGCTACCTTATTGAAAAGGGGGAATTTATTCCGGATGACTTAAACCCTAATACATCGGCGGCATACCGAGGTCGCCAAGCTTTTACTGCAATTTCTCGTTCA
>DFBZ01000014.1 GCA_002366835.1 Gammaproteobacteria bacterium UBA3067 | reverse complement strand
ATTATCAACAATCAATCGTTTGCGGTCAAAAGAAATTGCTACACAGTGGTTTAATAAACGATTGAGTATTTTATACTTCCAGCTCGCCTCAAAAAAAGCCAAGTTAGACCTATGATAGGTCCCAACCACAGGTATACCATGAAACCTTCCTGCAAGCCCTCCATACAAATAGGAGGTCTCGCAATGCGCGTGAATCAAATCGTAGCCATCCTTCTTCAATATACGACTGATTCGATACAACAGCGCCATATCGAAACCTTCACTCTTGAGGCAAACGTCAACATCCAGACCAGCTAAAAGACATTCACTCACTTCGGCACCAAGCGGCAAAAAGGTTATTATGCGCGGCAAGTGCCCCTGAGCCACTAACTCACGAGCCGTATCGGCAACACGAACCGTTCGCCCCCCTTTCTCAAGACTTTGAACTAATACGAATACTTTCAATCATCATCCTTCATTGTTCACAAACCCCTTCAACAGAATAGTGTGGTCAATTATAGCAAATGCAAAACAGCAACCTAGCCAAACGCTTCATCATAAGGCCCAACTAGATGGCGCGAGAGGCATCGCCATTATTCTAGTGCCAGCGGACATAAAAGGTGCGGAACATGTCTAATCATTTATCGTTCACCAATAACCTATTGAAAAAGATATACATATTATCACTATGCAGCCTTCATATAGAAGCGGAGTATTGATTGTGGCGCGAGGAGTATGGATACGGGTTAAGCTCAACGAAGATGAGCGTGCGGAGCTGGAACGTTTGCTGAGCCGGTTTTCAAATGAAATGACGGACAATGAGGCCGCTGAACAACTGAATTCAGCCTGAGATCAATTATTTAGTCAGTCCTGAAAAAAACCTAATTTTAATTTATGCTTTTGGCCAGATTAGCCTCATCAAAATTAAACTGGTTTCTTTTTGGGCGTGTATTTTTATACAGAACGCATAAATTTTCCCCCTGTATTCATACAAAAAGAAAGCGACCATCCACTTTTTAAAGTTCCAGGCACTCGCGGCCATTAAAAGATTGATCACATCGCCCTGACTTCCCTTAAGCCAGTTTCTCGTTAGACGAAAGTCATGCTATAGATGCCCGATGATAGGCTCTATGGCTGAACGTTTCTGGCACAGTTGCCGCTTTCTTTGCCGCTCGGTTTCGTTATCCCGTTTGAGTGGTGCGCTGGGCAGAATGACTTCGGCATCGACCTTGCGTTTACAACCTTTATAACCTCGGTCAACGACGGCAGTTGAGACAGGCGTTGTTCGGTTCTCATTAGCGGAGTCCAATGCCGCTTTTAGCGTCTTGGAGTCGTGCTCATGTTTATCATGACTCGCCACGCCGACAATCACTTGGCTGTTCATTGTGGCAGCAATGGAGGCCTTTCGACCATACTCATAGGGCTTGTGATCTTTGCCTTTCCCTACACAGTAAATGTCATTTTCATGCAGACTGTAAATTTTGTTTTTATCTTTGGGTTGCTGCGCCAATACCTGCGTATACAGTGCAAAATTATCCGCCTCTTTTTTCAGTATTGCTTCCGGTAATTTGCGTTGTAATTCTCGCAACAAGATGCCTGCAATGTTACGTAGGCGCTTCAGCGCTTTTTTTGCTTTTGCCCGACGCCGAGCATGACGAAAGTGTCGACTGGCCACGCGCAGCTCCCTCACTTCTTTTATAAAAGTGCGTCGTTGTTTAATACCTTGAGCTTTGGCCAGTTTATTTAAACGATTGATGATTTTTATGGCAAGCTTCGTATCCGTCGGATAGGTAATGGCTTTTTCCTGGACGGTTGTGTCAACCAGCACTGTGGCTTCTTCTGCCGCGTTACCGTGCAGCGCTACGGACAAGGCAAAGATTTGCTTTACGCCAGCTTCTCCGATGCGTTGCCTAAATTTCACCAGCTCTGTGCTGTGGCAAGGTGGCTTGGTTTGAAAGCTGGTTTCGCCGCAAAACACCTGATAATAAGGATTTAATTTCCACTGCATTACTACGCTTTCATCACTCAGATTGTACAGCTGTTTGAGTATCAACAAGCCGCTCATCAGGCGAATAGGTAAAGCGGCTCTTCCTTGATCACTGTAATGCACGGCGAGTGCTTCTTCTAACCCCTTCCAGTTGAGCTCTCTTCCTAACGCCAATAATGGGTCGTCATAATCGAGCTGACTGAGGATGTCGAAAAAACCGGTTTGAGGGTTATCTTCAGGGCCGACTATTTAAACAACTCCATGAGCGACTCAAGATAGAGGCCTAAAGCACTTCTTCAGGCTCATTTCTGGATTGGAAAATACTCAAACGACAGCTGACCAGCCTCTTTGACGAAAAGAGGCACCCTCATCACCGTCACAGCCCGATCTAAGTGTAAATTACCTAGCCTGCTGCTCATAAATCGAAAAACAACTTCTTCGCACTTCAATCTCCAAAGGTATTTCGGGATAGTTCTACCAACGAGGTCATTTGATTTTTTTTGCTACAGATGAAAAAAACCTGGCCTTACTATGATGGAGGTTCTTATATAACGCCAACTTTCTTCGGAAAATACGAGGTCTATTTATATATGTTCTGTACTCTGGAATAATTACTTTCTCAATCAAGTCTATCCATTTATCCACGACCTTGTCGTGAGTAATTTCCCTACTCCTCACTGCTGCGTTTCCCATAATTTTACTCCAATATAGTTCATCATCCTGAAGCCGCTTCAGAGAAACAATAACATCGCTCATACTATTCACTTCAATGAAGTCAAATTCCGACTTACGGTAATAGCTATATGCAGTTTCACGCCCCAATATCGAAGGCACACCGGCCAACCAGGCATTAAACAACTTTGATGCCGGCTTATGATCATAACCAGACGAACCAAAAGAACGCACGGCTATGATTGCATCAATATCGGAATAATTATTCCAAAACTCATCAAACCCATAAGTACTTGCATCAGTATGATCAAAAGGTTTGAATTTAGAAATAAAGTTCAAGCCCATCTCTTTCATGGCACGCCCCCATGCTTCTTCCTTAAATTCAGGAGCCAAATTTTTCTGGTTGCCAAAAAACGCCACATTCTCTATTACATGGCCACGTGCCGGGTCACGAGGAACAATACCTGGCTGCGGCCAGTGGGGCAAATAGTAACAATTGAGATACTTTGTTTGGCTAGGGTTTTGTACTATATGGATATTTGCTGGCGTATAAAGATTTAGGTCGCACGATACATCTACAATAAAGCGATCGCCAGCAGAGGATAACGGGTCGGCATAATGGCTATCATCTGAATGCCATGACTCCCTATGAGCAATAACAATACCCTTGTCCGGCATCTCAGACGTTAACACGCAGCTAACACCTGCTTTCTTTAAGCGAAGGTAGGTTTGAATTGTCCATGTGTAGGGGCCAAAACTGAAACCAGACCAATTAACATCCGGGTCATCAGGGAGCTCTCCCTTAGGCCAAAGAAATGGGTGTAGATAGAAATACAGCAAATCTTTGTTCATAATATATATCCAAGCTCTAACTAGATTTTGACCAATACGCTTACAAATCTCTATTTATGAGACTGGCATAGGACATACAAGCCTTTTCCCACGTATATTTATCAAGTACTTTTTTATACATCCTTTGTGCGCAGCCGCCCGCCTTACTTGAGTTTTCAAGGAAGTCAGCAATAGCATCTCTCAAACTTCCTATGTCATCTATGCCTACAAGTATTCCATCTACATCATCGGATATTATTTCCGTCCCTCCCATCGTGCGGGTGGATATAATGGGAACCCTGTTAACAGCCGCTTCCAGAAGTACAATTCCAAAAGCTTCATGTCGAGAAGCTAAAACAAAAATAGATGCTTTTCGATAAAATAGCGGCATGGATTGAGGAGCGACATCCGTAAAAATATGCACCCGTTTATGAAGACTATACTTTTGAATCTGTGCAAAAATAGCTGGCAACGAGGAAGCAGACCTACCAACCAATACCAAGTCGATGTCCGGCCTATCAACTGCCAGAAGAGAAAATGCTCGTATTAAAGTATCAAACCCCTTTACCTGATCAAACGTACCTACAGAAAGAATATACGGTTTTTCAGGCAGATTAACATCAGAAGATTCAAGCTGTTTGACCGTAGATTTCGAACGCATATCTGATGAAAAACCGTTAGGAATAGAGCACACAGCACTATCCGATAAACTGCCAAGCTCAATCAGCTTACGCTTCAATCCTTCCGAGCAAGTAACTACTGCATCTACACGTTTTAGCATAAACAGGAGTATATAGCTCCGTATTCGCGATATATTTTCAAGGGTGAACAAATCAGTCCCGTGCAACGAAATAACCATGCGAACCGACTTACCAAACACTTTTCTATAGGTGAATAACAGCGAAGAGGCCATAGTAAAATAATGAGGATTCAGAACTCGAATATTATACCTTTTAAACATGAGCTTGAGACGAGTCAGCTCAACAGGAAGGTGCATTAAGAATAGCAGTGTCGCTTTGATGGTATTTGACTCAGTCAAGGGTTCACGAATTCTATAATGAATTTCGGTATAAAAATCTTTGTCGACGAAACGTGCGTGAGAATCTGGCCAAGAGTCAATCAATACGAAGGGGCGGTATTCACCCTGCCTGTGCATTTCACGACAAAGCTCAATAACAACCCGATTCACACCGCCAACTGACTCTAGCGACCAAGGTAAAAAGAATAACCAACCTGGTTTTGCAGCCATTTTATTTACCACGCTATAAAAAATGCTGGGTATTTCTGTTAATCAAGCAGGCCTTTAAAACCGGTTTTTCGCAGATATTCATCCAAATCACTAAGCTCACCATGCTGAAAGTAAAACTGTTCATCATCAAAGTTAATAGGACGTGCTCGGCCGTACCCCACAGGTAAGTAATCATAATTACGCAAGTACTTAAATGCCTGCCAATAGAACCATTTCGCAAGTTTATTTTTGTGACGGTTAAAACTGAGCCAACCCAAAAAAGAAACAGGCCCTTTGGAGCAAACCAGATGAAACTTTTCTTCAGGGCAAATTTCATTATCGGTGTAAGATAATCCATTCAGCCTCTTTAAAAATGGCAAAATACCGTCTTTGCGAATAACAAATAGCGATTGCTGCGTGGACAGTGGTGTACCTTCACCGGAGCCAAACATATAGGGTGTTGTCATTTTCTCTATACATTTTTCGATAACGCCCTCACCAAAAAGCAGGGCATCCTGTTCGACGTACACGTAGTAATCAACTTCACATTGCAAGGCATACATCATTCCTAATTGCATGGCTCGAACGCAACCACAAAACTTACCCAAATGATGAGTACTATGGCCAGCATTCACATCGAGGCTAAGTAACTCAAGACGTGGGTCATCGGCATTGATGTCCGGCTTTATCGGTGAAGCGCTGTCTACTATAAGTATCTTAGTGGGTGATGAATACTTGCAAACAGATTGATACCAAAGCTGATGAAATTCCTTACCTCGAATAGAGTCATCACCTAATAATTCCTGGCGGGTGTCAGCCTCTTTCTCTGCGCACCACCAGCCGGAGCCTATAACGTACTTACATTTCATATTAATAATAACCTGGTTTAGAACACACTACCAAAAACCTTATTAACCTAGTTAAACTCTAAGAACAAGACCTTAATTTTTGATAAGGGGCCGCGACTAATTGCAGCGAGCCTATATAGCATAGAAATCATTCAACCATGATCACAGATTTCAGGCTCAAATATTTTAGATGTTAAATATAAAGGGTTTCAAAAAATATTTTTATACTTCGCCCCACTTTAATTTTTTACGTACGGTGTCGAGAAGCAATGTCTCTGCACCAACTGGGCGTTTCGCAATATTCCAAAAAAACACTATAAAAAAAACAAATATAGCAGATGAACATATGCCACTAACAATCAAGTTAATTAGTGCATAGTCACTAAGATCAAAAAGATACGTTGACAAACCAGTAAACCTAAAAAGAAGGAGCATTATAAATCCTGAAATAATCGGCCTGTAGATACCTGTTATAAGCTCTCGGAAACTAAAGCCCACTATCCGTGCTGCAATATATTGACTTAGAGGGAATAATAAAAACGCTCCCAAAGCGAAGGTGTAAGCAACTCCCATTAATCCAAACTGAGGGATAAGATAAAAAAGAAGAGGCAAAATAAGAAGTAATCTCACAGTCATTAAATATGTTAATATTTTTGGACGGCCAACAGCAAGAAAAACACTTCCAGAGTTTGTATTAAGCGCCATAAAAAGGCTCGCCAAGGAAATAATCTCTATAATCGGCACACCCTCAAGCCACTTATCACCCAGCAAAGCCTTTACCAATACTGGTGCCAATGCCGATATGGAAAAGCCCGCTAAAGCTGCCAGTAATGCAATGTATGGCAAAATGGACAGGTAGGTTTTTTTCAGTAGTATTTTATCATTTGAAACCTTAGCAAAACCTGGATAAGCGGCCCTGTTTATCGGCGCAATAATTTCATCCGAAGTCATATTTGACAGCTCACTGCTTACTGACAGCACACCTAAAGATTGCCCCCCCAGCAACTTCGCAACAATAAAGTTTTGGCCATTTTGATTAATATAGACAAGAATATTATTCATAAAAAGCCACGAAGAAAAACCTAATACGTCTTCATGTTTAGATAGAGAGGGTCTTGGGCGAAAAGATTGCATATAATAACTCAAACACACCGAAACAAACCTTGTGGAGAGCATCCCCATCAACATTGCCCAATAGCTTTTCCAATAAAATGCCAAAGGGACTGTCACCAAAAAACCACTTAATTTAACAAGCACCTGGAATAAAAACTCTTTATTAAAGTCCATTTTTTTTCTGAACTCTACCACACCGATATTGGTTAGCCCGTTTAAAAAAGTCATTCCCGCCATCAGCCATAAAACCGGGGTTAACCTTAAGTCACCATAATAGTTAGCAACAGGCTCTGATATTAAAACCATTATAAGTGAGGCAAAGGTGGAGAATATAATTTGTAATGTCCAAGCGGTGTCGTAGTATTCGCGCCCAACATTTTGTTTCTGAATTAACACCGTATCGAAGCCCATAGCGCGCATGAGTTCTATCATTGCGTAAATAGATGACGCCAGAGCGATGATGCCGAAATCCTCTGGCGTCAGTAGGCGAGCCAGTATCATGATACTGACTAAACTTATACCTTTAACGGCAAAGCGTGCACCGACCATCCAGATAGCACCGGTTGCGATTTGCTGATTAATGCTTTTTTCGTCTGTCATTGTAAGTTGGGCCGAATTAATTAGAGTTAAGCTTGTCTATATTTTCATATGACAGAAGACTGTCCTGCCGATGCCAAGATTTTCTCAAAACCGGCTTGGTAAGCAAGTAGGGCCAGATTCTTCCGTCCTACTTTTATATCTTCGGTTTGTTGCTTTAATTCTTGAGTATAGGCCAAGGCTAAATCCAAGGCCTGCGACACGCTGCGCTGGGAGTTGTCAGTAGCAAAAAAAACGCCGTCGAACTGACTTAATAACCTGTAAGTTTCACTTTCTTTTTCACAGATAGCCAGTATCGGCTTATCTGCCACAAGATATTCATAAGCCTTTGAGGGAATTTGAACCGGTTGCTTTAACGCAAAGAGGATCAATAAATCGAGGTTTTTTTGAAAAGAAAGCGCTTGCTGACGCGGCACGAACTCATGAATAAACAGGCACTCGGTCATTGCTGCGGCTGAAACCATATCGTTGATACTTTCACCATTCCAGCGCGTATAGGGGGTAATTTCTGCCCAAAAATGCATCGCCACTCGGCCGTAATGTGGCTTTAAATCGGCAAGCGCATAAATAAGTGATTTTGGGTTTCTGTGAGTGTAGGTGATATCACCAAGATGCCCGATATTGATGGCCCACCCCCCATCAATTTGACAAGGCGGCACTTTTTCGTACAAATCGATACGCGTACCATTGGGGGCTAGGACTACTTGCTCAGCCGAACGAGAGACCTGGGACGATAACACTTGAAGAAATTCGTAGTGCCCTCGCGTTACAGCAATAAGCTTATCAGCATTACATAACACTTTTTTAAAGCTCATATTTTCTGGCAGCTCGTCAACGGAATTTACTGACCCTGGATATACCCAGGGGTCACGAAAATCAGCCTGCCAAAATAATTCAGGGAAACTCTTTTTTAACTTAAGCGCTACTTCGTGCACGATAAAAGGTGGGGCACTACTGATCATCATAGTGGGGGTATCGGTAATGACTACACCCTTAGCAGCCGTAGTAAAACGGTAGCGAATAAGCCTTACGTTCAGCGCTAACAAAAGTTTTTTACATAAAATCCAAAAAGAAGCCCGAAGGTAACTTTTATCACTGAGGGACGAGCTTGCGCTTGCCTTTGCCTTCGTCTGTAGCGCAGTAAGATGCTTTAGTTTATAAACACGGAGCTGCTGTTTACCGAGACTTTTCTTTGGTACCAATAGCGGGATGGGGTTACCTTGCCCCTCATCCAGAGTGATAACTGTAATCTGCCAACCTTTTTCTAAAGCAAACTCCACAAGGTTTTGGATTCGCTGGGCTCCGGCTGCCCGAGATGGGGGGAAATAATAGCTAAGAATGAGGAGATGCTGGGGGGTTACTGCCATGATTAGACGCCACTCAATCGTTTATTTCAATGTGCGCTGCACACTGCTTGAAAGCTGCGAAAGTGTAGCGTTTTATATGTATTGAGGAAAGGCGTAGTTTACCTGCTGGCTCTACGCCACGTGGGCTTTATTCTACTGTGACCGCCCCGCAACAGCGAGAGATAGTGATTTTTTGACTTGAATTGTCAGCATAAACAAGCGTCACGGCGATTGATGTTGCATCATGACTAGTAATGACGGCGCTTGCCAAGTCTTGATCAAAATCAAGAACATTGAGGAACTCTACACTTTCACCCGATAGCGGTACTTCAAGTCGATAACCACTGGTTATATTGCCATAACCATCCCGATACTTTTCCTTAGCAAGGCCTTCTGCCAAGTAGTCAAATGTTGCGTAGCTAGGCGTAGCAGGCAAAAGAGTGGTTAACTTCATCGTCGATACGCCACCCTGAAACTTGGCTCCATTAATACCTTGGGTGTACTGAGGTGCAAAGGGTGATTGAAGCTGCCAAGTCTTTGTGATGTTATGCCCTGCAGTAGTTGCAATTTGATCATACACAACGAGGACATTTGGCTTCAAATAGACCATGTCGCGCTTATACTTTTCAACCAAGTTTACCTTCGTTTTTCTGTCCTCATAGAGCGGCGCAGTATCCGCTGACACATAAGTGTACGCAGGAGTATCAACTACGGCGTGCACAATGGGATCGGGAGCCAGCCATATCATGCCTTGATAAGAGTCCGCTTTATCAAGGTTATCCAAGCGCACCATGTTGTGTACATCTTCCCTTTGATAAATGCCTGAATGGGTATTTATATTTTGATCATACGCTAGCCATTCATCCTTAAAGAATAGAAAGGAATTTTTATCCCGATGGTCGTGCACCTCGTGATAAGGTCCTACGCTCGCTGAAAAGTAGCTGGCGGTTTTTGTCCAGTCTGACCTGGAAAACACATGCCCAACGGTTTCTGCATAATAGTGTGTCGGGAGTGAAGAAAAGGAACCAGCAGTGATACTGTCGTTTGAATAAAGATAGTCAGCTATCGCTGTATAGTACTTGCCCATCTTACTTAGCCCCGCCTCTTGCAGCAAACTTTTTGCAGCCTTTGCCTCCAAGCTAGTAGGGTACAACTCACTCAGCACTAACAAATAAGAACGGTGGGAGTCGTAAAGCTGACCGGTTGAGTCGCGTGCATGGTCACCATAGGGCGCAAGGTGCCTTAGGCTCGGCACAACAGTTTGCAACATATATCCAAGAGACTCCTTAGCTAGACCATTGCTATCGTAAAGCTTCTCACCCGTTAGGGTACTCCCATTCGGTTTCTTCCATGTAGAGTCCCGCCACCAATCCAAAAGCATAAAGATACGGCTCAAAGAAGTCCCATAACCTGTGCCTTCAGCAGAGCCACCACCACTAATAGACGCAAATTTTGGCAGCATTTGATTTTCCACCTTGGTCTCTCGAAATAGCCTGAGCCATTCATTAGCCTTTGAGTTATCTCCTTGAGTAGCCAAACCAAAATACATTGTTGCCTCTAAAAACGAGTAATAATAGTTATTGAGTGGGTTGCTGGTAGAATACCCATTACCCGGCTTAGGACGACCGCCCCAAGAGGCGTCTTTGTAATTCCATAAGTTATAGAGTGCTTCATTTCCATAGGCAATCCAGCGCTGTTTTTGCTCAGGCGTTAAAAACCCGTAACACCAATCGTAAACAGCAGCCATTCCCCCAACATTCATACCAATATATAGAAAACTGTCGTAAGCGGCTTTTACTGTGAACGCGCCTCCATCGGCAAATTGTTTTATGCGACCCTCTTCCTCCGTTACAAAAGAGTCGGTCTTTTCTACAGCGAAGGTGCAATATTTATCATCCCCAAGAACTGGGTACATAAAAGCGACGAATTGATTTTGGAACCCGTAGTAGTTTGCACCCCCAACTTGCTTATCTACGATATCTTTAAATTTCAGCCCTCCGGCCTCTTGGTTGGTCAACTTTGCCCGCAGTTTCGCTACTCGCTCAGGGCTAAATAAAAGATAAGGATGCCCGCTTGCACCAAAAGCTTTGTCACTCTCGCCCATCACCTGAGCAAGGGGCGCCGTCATAGCAAAAACTTGCAAGGATCCAGTAAGTAGAGTTATCAGAATCAGTGTTTTACTCAATAAATTCAGCATAGGATTTACGCCATATATTTTCATTTGGTTTTGCTCCAGTTCATTCGATTAACACTCCAGTTCATTCGATTAACACGATTGAGTGTCGTACGTAGCGCTTCACTTTGCCTATGATTTTAGGCTCTAGAGCTTCATTCTATGACGTGATTCAATTATTTCTAGCGTTACATCGGAGTGATGCAAACAGCATCACACTAAAACACTAAAACACTGAAACCGTTAAGGAGAGTGGCTTGATGAGAGAATTAGCTCATAATCCCGGTAGCGATTTGGATCCCCGTCCTTTCCGGCCTCTGCTGCTTTTGCGATGTTGTACATTTCTCGCGTAGTCACGTAGTGTAAGCGATAGTTTTCTCCGTCGTTGTAACGCTCACCGAGATACGTAAACATATCATCA
>DFBZ01000112.1 GCA_002366835.1 Gammaproteobacteria bacterium UBA3067 | reverse complement strand
CGGCTTTGATGGGTGCTTTGATTTCTTCGTCCACGGTGACACTGGAGACGACAAAGTCTTTTTTACCACGTGGAATGGTTGCTTGTACTTTTTCACTAACGCCCAGTTTTAATTCATCTTGGGCGCCCATCCATAGTTTGGTTTTACTGATCTCTTCATTGGCTTCTTGCAGCAACACGGTTCTATAGAAACGAAAACCGTAGGTCAGGAGTTTTTGGCTTTCTGCGGCGCGGGTTTCCTCACTTTTTGTCCCCATTACCACAGAGATCAGGCGCATATCCCCTTTTTTGGCAGAAGCTACCAGGCAATAACCGGCTTCTTCAGTATGTCCCGTTTTTAAGCCATCGACGCTGGAATCCCGCCAGAGCAGCAGGTTGCGATTGGGTTGTTTGATGCCGTTGAAGGTGAAGGTCTTTTCTGAGTAAAGCTTATAGTGTTCGGGGAATTCATTGATGATAGCTTGGGCAAGAATGGCAAGGTCTGAGGCGGTGGTGAGGTGGTTGGAGGCGGGTAAACCAGTGGCATTGCGAAAGTGGGTGCCAAACATATTCAGGTTTGCGGCATGGCGATTCATGTAGTCGGCAAATGCCCCTTCACTTCCCGCAATATGCTCCGCCAGCGCAACGCTGGCATCATTGCCAGACTGAATGATAATGCCTTTGAGTAAATCGCCCACCGACACGGTGGAGCCCTCTTTAAGAAACATACGAGAGCCGCCGGTTTTCCAAGCTTTGATGCTGATTCTGACGTCTTCTTTTTTATCGATGTTGTTTTTTGACAGCTCGTGGGAGGCCACATAAGCCGTCATCATTTTGGTGAGGCTGGCGGGGGGTAATTGCTGTTGACCGTTGTATTCCACAATAATGTGGCCGGTGTTGGCATCCATTAATAAGTAGGAGCTTGCGGCAACTTGGGGCGGGGCGGGTATCAGCGAGGGGCCTGCGGAAAAAACCTGCTGAGCTGTAAGAGCCAGAAAGAAGAGCAGGAAACTTTGATAGAACTTTTTACTTTGTTTCAACATAGAGTATTTGTGCTTGATAGTGAGTCAGTTTAAGTGAAGCCCATTGCGCTGGTAAAACCTGCTCGGAAACTTACACAGTTCATAGCTGTTTCACAATGGCATCCCCCACCTTTTGTTGGCGAAGTGTGACGGCCAAAGCATCTCCTTGCTCCCGGTCGAGGAGCGGGCCAACCAATACCCGGTGTAATGCCTGCTGCGGTCGCTGCTGGATGCGGTGAATACTGGTGGGATGTCCGGTGATGGCCAGCACTTTTTCTTGTATCGATTGAGCTGTTTTCAGTTCGCTATAAGCGCCCACTTGTACATAGAGCAGGCTGTTTGTGCTGGCAGGTGGAGTTGGTTTTGATAAAGTTTTTTGTGCCGAATTGGTTTTCTTTGCACCCGCTTCGGTGATGATTTCCACCTCCACTTTTCCCGTGCCTGCGTTAGCGATACCCAAAAGGTGAGCTGCTGCATAGGACAGATCAATAATTCTCCCTGGGTGGAAGGGGCCACGGTCATTAACGCGTACGATGATTTCCCGATTATTTTCCAGATTAGTGACTTTGACATAGCTGGGCAGGGGTAAGGATTTATGTGCGGCCGTCATTTTGAACATGTCGTAGGGTTCGCCGCTGGAGGTTCTTCTGCCGTGGAATTTTGTGCCGTACCAGGATGCGTCGCCTTTTTCTTTATAGTTCTGGGCGCTTTTTAGAACGTGGTATTGCTTGCCGAAAACGGTGTAAGGACTATGGTTTCCATAACGACTGCGCGGTTCTTGTTTGGGAATGGCGGGTTTCACTTTGGAGGGGTCGAAATGCACTTTGGGTGCGCTGTCTTTTACGACATTGTCGGGAGGGGAAACGCATGCCGTCAGGCTGAGTAACAACACCAGTACAGCGGCGAAACCGAAGAAACGGCTCCCACTCCCCGGAAAATTTTCAGCATTCATTTTGCATACGGTATAGTTATACATCGTATTTAGGGTTTCCCTTAGCTTTTCATTTTAGACTTGGCACTTTTGATTTCCTCGCTTAACTGAAAAACTGCCATGGCATACAGTGCGCTGTGATTGTAGCGGGTAATAACATAAAAATTATGCAAGGCGAGCCAGTGTTCTTCACCTTTTGCCCCCTGAAAGGTTAAAGGAGTGGCTTTTTGATTGCGATCAAAAGTGCCGCTACTGGTAAAACCTTTGGACTCTAGCCCAGCAATGCTGAGCTTTGGTTTAAGCCGGTGGGTGCGGAAGAATTCCAGATTCGGGTTGGCATTTTTTGCTGGCGCGGTAATCGGGGCATTCTTTTTCCAGCCGTGTTTAACAAAATAGTTGGCAACGCTGGCGATGGTATCTTCGGTGCTGTCGATCAAGTCAGTGCGTCCATCATTATTATAATCCACCGCGTAGTGACGATAGCTGGAAGGAATAAACTGGGGCATACCGATGGCTCCAGCATAAGAACCTTTCGCCTTGGAGGGGTCTAAACCTGCGTCCCGCGCTAGAATCAAAAAGTGCTTGAGTTCACCGAGGAAAAATTTACTGCGTTTGGGATAGTCAAAACCCAGCGTTGATAAGGCATCGATCACTCGGTAACTGCCTTTATTACGACCATAACGGGTTTCAAAGCCAATAATAGAGA
>DFBZ01000047.1:67008-68068 GCA_002366835.1 Gammaproteobacteria bacterium UBA3067 | reverse complement strand
GTCGGTGACTCTTTACGGATGTCCACTGTCACATCGAAAACTTCACGCCTTACAACTCTAACAAGTTTTCCCTGGGGGCGGGTTTTTTGAAAGTGCAGCCCTCTTAGTACACCTTTTGATGAGCGGGAGTGGTTGTCCTGAATAAACGGTAAGTCTATGCCGGCCATTTCCTGGTATCGTTCGGCCTGAAAGGTTTCTAGAAAAAAGCCTCGTTCGTCACCAAAAACCTTGGGCTCAATGATTTTTACATCATTAATTTCGGTATCAATTACCTTCATTTAAGAGGGCCTCTGACTAATTCTGAGCGAAGTGGCTTGTTATTTAAGCGGTTAGAATTTGTTACAACGACAGCATTGGGCGATTTGGGTATAAAATAAGAGTTCATGAATTTATCTGGGGTTCCTTAAGTGTATCCGTTTAGAATTTTACGCAGGTATTCGCCGTAACCAGTTTTCTTTAGGGCATCTGCTTTTTTTTCCAGCAGCTCTTTGTTTATCCAACCATTTTGATAGGCAATTTCTTCCAGGCAGGCGACTTTTAAGCCTTGGCGGTGTTCTACCGTTTGTACAAACTGACTGGCGTCTAATAGTGAGTCATGGGTGCCAGTGTCTAACCAAGCAAAACCTCGACCAAGAACCTGTACATTTAAAGCCTGCTTCTCAAGGTAGACGCGATTTACATCGGTAATTTCCAGCTCGCCGCGTGCCGAGGGTTTTATCTGCTTGGCGATATCTACAACCTGGTTATCATAGAAATACAAGCCAGTAACGGCGTAGTTGGATTTGGGCTTGTCTGGTTTTTCCTCTATGCCGAGTGCTTTCCCTTCGTCATCAAATTCAACGACACCAAACCGTTCAGGGTCGTTTACGTGGTAGCCGAATACTGTGGCACCATTTTCTTGAGAGGTGGCGGCGTGTAATTTTGGCGTGAAGTGTTGGCCGTAAAATATATTGTCCCCCAGAATCAGGCATACATTGTCATTACCGATAAACTCTTCGCCGATTAAAAATGCCTGGGCGAGGCCATCGGGAGACGGTTGTTCTGCATAACTGAGCGAAAT
>DFBZ01000047.1:10886-66847 GCA_002366835.1 Gammaproteobacteria bacterium UBA3067 | reverse complement strand
CCTTTATATGCCATTGTCTAGGCTCCTTGAGTGAGCAAATGCGGTGGTTATTTTCCGATGCGTTCTAGTGTGTAGTCTCCACTAAGCACCCGTTGCCACCACTCTTTATTTCCTAAATACCAGGAAACAGTTTTGCGTAAGCCTGTTTCAAAGGTTTCTTGTGGAACCCAGTTGAGTTCGGTTTGGATTTTTGTGGCGTCGATGGCGTAGCGAGTGTCGTGCCCAGGGCGATCTGTTACGAAGGTGATGAGGTCTTCATAAGCATCAATACCTTCTGGTTTTTCGGGATGCAGCTCTTCAAGTAGGGCGCAAATACTTTTTACCACATCAATGTTACGCTTTTCATTGTGCCCACCGATATTGTAGGTTTCACCGATTACTCCATCTTGAATGACGCAATAAAGGGCACGGGCATGATCTTCAACATAGAGCCAGTCACGAATTTGAGCACCATCACCATAAACGGGTAGCTCTTTGCCACTGAGGGCATTTAGGATGACATGGGGAATCAGTTTTTCCGGGAAATGGTAGGGGCCATAGTTGTTGGAGCAATTGGTAATAACTACTGGCAGCCCATAGGTGCGGTGCCAGGCACGCACCAAGTGATCGGAAGCGGCTTTACTGGCAGAATAGGGAGAACTGGGGTCGTAGGCTGTGCTTTCCAGAAATAGGCCGTCTTCTGCAAGGCTGCCATAGACTTCATCGGTGGATATATGATGAAAGCGCAGGCTGGCCTTTCTTTCGGGGTCTAGGCTATTCCAGTAGTCACGAAATGCTTCGAGTAAAACACCCGTACCCATCACATTAGTTTGAATAAAACCTAAGGGCCCTTCAATAGAACGGTCAACATGGGACTCTGCGGCCAGGTGCATAATCCAATCGGGCTTGTAGCGTTTGAACAAGTCTTGAATACTGGGGAGGTCACAAATATCGACTTTTTCGAAGCAGTAGCGCTCACTATCGCTGACTGAGCGAAGTGAGTCGAGATTGCCAGCGTAAGTAAGGGCGTCGATGTTGATAACGTTATGCGGGGTGTTGCTAATCAGGTGGCGAATTAATGCGGAGCCAATGAATCCAGCACCACCAGTAACAAAAATCGTTTTGCTTTTCATAGAGGATCTACATCTGGCCAAGGAGTGACAGCGAAGACTAGCATGACACGCAACGAAGAAAAAGCGGAGCGCGGGAGCTGTTCACTTTATCTTGCTATATAGGCGATATTGTCTGTTTGGCTTGATTCCTCGGTATTATCTTTCGAAAAGTTTCCGGTATGTTTTGCCCATACCAAGTCGCTGACTTCTTTAGAGGCGGTGTAGCCGGTGTTAGCAGATAGGAGTATTTCTTGTATGTCGATACAGTTTCCATTATCCAGCGCAAGATTTAATTCGCTCACTATTTTGTGGGTTTGCACAAGGCTGAGAGACTGCTCTTCTGCGCGCATTATTTGAGGGTGCTGGGTAGTAAGGGCCGTAGCTCCTACCAATAGTTCTTCAAAAAGTTTTTCTCCAGGTCGTAAGCCAGTATATGTGATTCCTATATCCCCATCGGGGTGTTGACTGTTTTTAACGGTTAAGCCTAATAAGCGGATCATGGTTTCCGCCAGCTCACTTATTTTCACAGGTTTTCCCATATCCAAAAGAAAAACATCTCCGCCATTTGCCATGGCGCCCGCTTGAATAACAAGTTGGGAGGCTTCTGGAATGGTCATAAAGTAGCGAATGACGTCCTTATGGGTCACTGTAACCGGGCCACCGCTGGCAATTTGTTTGCGAAATAGCGGTACAACAGAGCCAGAGGAGCCCAGAACATTTCCAAAGCGAACCATGGAAAAACGAGTTTGAGTCTCTCCTTTCGCTAAACCCTGCAGCACCAGCTCGGCAAGCCGTTTAGAGGCACCCATAATATTGGTGGGGCGAACGGCTTTATCGGTAGAAATCAGCACGAAATTTTTTACGCCGGCATTTTGCGCTGCTAATGCTGTTTCATACGTGCCAAATACATTATTCCTCACGCCTTCAATCATGTTGTACTCAACAAGCGGGACATGCTTGTACGCTGCGGCATGATAGACAGTGTCGATATTATAAGCATTAAAAATGGTGTGCATGCGCAGAGGGTTTTGAACGCAGGCCAAAAGTGGTACAAGCTCAGTGTTTAGCCCTTGGCTAGAAATTAATTGCCCTAGCTCCTGGTCTACCTGGTACAGGGCCATCTCGCAGCGTTCGACAAGAACCAACTTTTCTGGATTTTGAGTAAGAACTTGGCGACATAGTTCAGAACCTATCGAACCACCCGCACCGGTGACCAAGACAGTTTTTCTGCTGATACATTTTTGTAGCAGTGCAGAAATAGGAGCGATAGGTTCCCTTTTGAGCAGGTCTTCTACACAGATATCCTGAATTTGTTCCAGCCGTGCTTTTCCTGATACCAGGCTTTCCATGGAGGGTACGGTTCGTATCCGTATTTGCATAGGCTCAAGTTTTAAGATGATCTCCTTCTTTCGAGCGCTGGTAATGGAGGGCATGGCGAGTAACACTTGCTTTATGTTGTGTTCTTTAATAAGGGCAGGAAGGGCCTCGGGATGGCTGACCTTTAAACCGTTATAGCGCATGTTTCGAATGCGAGTTCGGTCATCAATTAATGCAACAGGGTTGTATTTTTTGCTGCTACCTAAGCTTGCCAATAAGGCCAAACCGGAGCTCCCAGCACCGTAAATGGCAACGTTTATTTTATCTTTTGCAGTTTGTCTTGAAATTAACTGCCTGGCGGACAGACGTGTAAAGCCAATTAAACCGAGTAAAATGCTAAAGAAAATTAACGGAGAGGTGAGTGGGATACGGACGTCACTGGCACTAATCAGCAGGGTTAAAACTAAGGTTGAAAAAGCCACACCTTTCACTACGGCCAGCAAGGCCTCATTTCCCATAAAACGTACTACGGCATGATAGAGACCCAGGCGAACAAAAAGGCCGATACTGCAAAGAGTGGTGATGGCAGAGATTGCTGTCGTGGTCGCGGAATAAATATCGGCTGAAAAGCCGGCACTAAGTAAAAAAGAAAGGTAAATGGCGACTGGTATAAGTAGTAAGTCCGCAGCCACCATGAGTGTCTGTTTGATGGGCCGTGGCGCTGCGATCATGAGGTTAAGAGGTTTCGAATCCACGTAATATCCTTAATCGAAAGTTTTAACGGCTGCTTAATACATCGTCGAGCACTCAAGTCATCCATTTCTACCCTGCCCGTTGCTTACAGTGTAGTCCTAAACTTGATAATGAGTAAAACCAAATGCTTGAAACCCTGTCGTGCATCATGAATTCTTAATGTTTTTGTGCGGGCAGTGCTTCAAACAATCTGTCGATATTTCTTTGTATGTACAGCGGGCTAAGCCGATCCTCATTAAAAAGTGTACTGTCTAGTTTTTGCGGTAGAGGGGGTAAAATCGCAGATCGAAAACTGAGATCATTACGGGGATTCCTGATTTTTGTTTGTAATGCGTATTGCCAGTTATTTGCTCCTTTGATTTGCGCCCATGATCGATTGAACACTCTTTTTGGCGTGAGGGGTAGGCTGATTCCCATACCGACGAATGTGTTGTCAGTATCTTTGTAGAATAGATTAACGGCAGAGTCTCCAAACCAGAACTTGAGATCAACACGAAGCCCCTGATCTTCTTCCCAGAACTGGCCCCAAGTGATGGATGACGATAGATCATAATCGGGGAGATAGTATCGGTAGCTCGCCAAATAGCTTTTTCGGGAAATATTGGTTTCGTAGATATTATCGTATATCCCAGCTTGAACGCTGAGCTTGTGTTGGCCACTTTTCGATAAATAGACACTTTCGTTAATTAAACTGCGGTAGTCGTAGGCGCTGAGTCCGGCGAAAAGAGAGCTGTAAAAGCGATCATTCACTTTCACTATTTGCTGAATACCATAACTTTTTATGGCAGATAATTGCCTATTATCGTAAAAAATATGGTTCTCTTCAAAGTCATCGCTTTGGTTGAGTGACTGTGTATAGTTAGCGCTGGCGATAGCGCCTTTCCAGAGGGAAACTGTAGTGCCCGTTTCCAGGGCGAGAGAGTAATCCCATACGCCAAATTCAGTGGCGACAGCACTGGAGAGGGCCGGAGAAACTGTAAGTCGGGGCTTTAAGTGCTGGTAGCTAGTATCTTTATATTTCCAATCTATCTTGCTAAGGGTAGATGGGTATCCACTTTCTACTTTTTGCCGTTGAGGCTTCCCTCCTATCTGTGGATTAAGCTCAGTCCTAATCCAGAAAGCGCGAATGCCTTGTTTTTTTAATACAACAGTAATGAAGTTGTATTGCTGATAGTCAGTGTTAGACGCAATATTTAGCACCCTGGCAATGGCATCCGTATCATTAATACTGTAGATGGTGTTTTCTAGGGCAATAGCAAGTTCTTTGGGGTCAGAAGATATTTCCCCAACAGAAACACGCTCAAACCCTTCTTGGTTTAATTGAATGAAGAGCTGTTTAAGAGAGGTTTGGTTTTTGTTTTCCTTCGACCGGTTTTTGCTGGAGAGAGCAGGAACCAGCGCACTACTGGCGGCTTCTGTTATCTCTCTTGGCCGGCTTGGCTTTTCCGTTCGGTTGTCGATGACATGGAAATCTCTTTCGCTTTTAGTTGTGTATTGTGAGTGGTAGCTGTTCTGTCTAGCGAAAGGTAAGTGTATCGAAAGCCCATAGAATTGTTTTTGTGGTAAGGAATCGGATTCTTGATGAAGTAGTAGAAGAGCGCTGAGGCTTGCGCCAAATGGAAGCAGTTTCTTTGGGCTTTTGAGTCGGGCGCCCACGTTTATAGACTGGCCATCGTGCTCAATAATCGTACCTAGCCAGGGAAGGGCTTGGTATTCGATGCCGCCGAACAAGCCGTTCATGCGATCAAAACTTTGTTGTTTGATCTGCTGCCCCCAGCCGAGGCTGAGTCTTATTTTATCCAACTCCTTACTGGCAACGAGAAAGCGTGTGTCGAAGTGATTTGCTTCCCCTCCAATATCCTGTTGCCCAATCGCTAGGGATAATAGTTCAGGTGGTATAAATGGAATTGTTATTTTAACGTTGGCAGATAGGTCGCGTAGCCTGCATCCATCGGTATAGCAGTTGCTTTGAGTGTCGAACCAGGCGATGCGGCCGCCAACCTCTGCAAATGGAAGAATCCCGATGGCAGTGGTGAGATTATTATTATGAGTATATTCGTTATTGTGAAACACCAAGTCAGAATATTGCAGGGAAATAGATCCATGTGGAATTAAAGTGGCGTTGGGCGTATTTAATAAGCCACTGTAACCCTGGAAAGATAGGCCGGTGTTAATAAGCTCGCGGCTGATTGCATTAGTGGTAGTTAAAAGAAGCAGGGTGACAATGAATGTCTTGATGTTTTTACCAGTATGTTGCTTGCTCATAGGCGCAAGTTTTCTCCTTCTGGTGGGCAAAGGCGGTACAAGCAAGTTAGTTTAATTGGGCCTATTTTCCAATGGATTTTAATTAATTAATTTATTTATAGTAAGGTGTATTAATTTCAATGGCTGTTGAAAAATCTTGTACGAAATATAAATTCTTCTGCTACACTATTTTTGAAATCATGTAATCCTTTTTTTGCGCAAGTATACCAGTGTTCACATAAACTACTCTCACAGGAACGTGGAACTATGAAAGCAGCTAATAAAATATCCTCTTTGCCCTTTGCACTTGCGACCTCCGCCGCACTCTTAGTGAGTGTAAGTGGGTGTAGTGATCGAAATCGTGACCTTGTTGAAGCTTCTGGATTAGCAATTGATGGATACCTCCAAAGTGCTACGGTGTGTGTTGATATTAACGGGGACAAACAGTGCTCAGACAATGAACCCAGGGATACCACTGATGTAAATGCGCATTTTGCTTTGGGGACATTTACACCGGCCCCTCTAGTAGTGGAAATAAACCCTGGGGTGACCACTGAAAGCTCAACACAAGGTGGTGCTGGTGATGCAATTACGGAAGACTTCTTTTTGACGGCGCCATTAAACTCCACTTCAATAACGCCACTCACTACCCTGGTTCAGGTTGGGGTTGAGCAAGGGCTCTATGACGATTTTACTACTGGAGCAAGTGCTGTTGCGGAAGCGCTAAACGTTCCAGCGGGTACAGATATACAAAACTATGACTATATAAGCGCTGGGGATACTAAAGTGGCGGTGGCAGCTGAAGTTGTAACCAATGCTATTGCCGCTGCAATTATAGATATAGACACGAAAGTGACGGGGTCAGTGGCAACGACGGAAAATATATTTGAAACCGCCGTTAAGGTGCTTATTGACCCAACTCTTGCGGGCGATGGTGATGCTCCTTTAATGGATGCAATCGGTGATGCGGTGGATGCCGCTGTAGATGATGGTGATGCTATTGATGATATTAACGTTGCAGATTTTGTGACGGATGTAGAAGACGCTATTGATGCGAATGCTGACATTACCGGCGCATCCGACGTTAGTGTGGATGACTTGCAAGATGCCGTCGAAGAAACCAATACCGTCAACGAAACTGGAGAGGCAACGGGTGCCACTGGCGCATCTGCTTAATTCGTTTTCTTGATGGCAGTAAATAAAATAGAAGGTGGGCCAGTTCTCACCTTCTATTATCTTTAATTTCTCCCCTGTTCTTTTATACTCCGGCTTTATTCCTATCCCCTCCTCCGTATAAAAATAAGCTCTTTGCTGTTAGTTTCCCCTTTCTGCGCATATAATTCGCCGCTAGCTTTTAATTGTAAGTGAGTGAATATATGCATGGTTTAGATGCCGTTAAACAACGTCGTTCCGTAAAATATTTTGACCCTGATTTTGTTATTCCGGATAATGAAATCAAAGAGTTACTATCCCTTTCACTTCTATCTCCAACAGCCTTTAATATTCAGAACTGGCGGTTTCTAGTGGTGGATGATCCGCAGCTTAGGCAGGAATTATGCACCGCTTCCGCAGAGCAAGCGCAGATAACGGATTGCTCTTTATTAGTACTGATCTGTGCCGACTTGATGGCTTGGGGCAAAAACCCCCAGCGGTACTGGCGAAATGCGCCGCAAGAAGTTCAGGAAATCATGGTGCCCATGATCGGTGAGTTCTTTGAGCATGATCAGCAGTTGCAACGAGACGAAGCCATGCGTTCCTGTGGTATTGCTGCGCAAACGCTTATGTTGTCCGCCAAAACAATGGGTTATGACTCTTGCCCAATGGATGGTTTCGATGGGGATAAAGTGGCTGAGCTCGTTAAGCTTCCTGACGACCATTGTATTTCACTGTTTGTGGCAATCGGCAAAGCCTTACAGCCCGCTAGGGAGAGAGCCGGGCAACTGGCCTACGAAGAGGTTGTGCTGAGAAACCGGTTCGGGTGACAGGTTACGGTTCCCAGGTGAATATTGAAGCGTTTAATTGGGAGAGGCCATGTTTTATAGATTAAAGTGCCGTTTTTACAGGCTGTGTGCCTTGTCTGTTTTTATTTTACTGGTGGGGTGCTTTGATACACTAGAGAAAGAAAAAAAGACGAGTGATGGTCAGTCATCACCGCCGGGCAAGGAAATTGAGGATAGATTCAAAAAAGAAATCGCGACGTTAGAATCCCTGCCGTTAAGCCGAGCCTCTCTTGAGGGTTTGTGGCTAGCATTTTACTCAGAAAATATAGCGGAAGAAGATAGTCTGTCCATTGGTATAGACGCCTGGACTATTCTGGAAATTAGTCATGATGCCGAGGGCGGTTCTCTCCAAGTATTAAACCGTGCGAGTTGCGAGAACAATTCACCTAAGACTTTTGAGTACACCATCGACACGAGCACAATCAGTGCGAGTACCTTTCGTATTCCCAGAAGTAATTCATTTTTGTACCCTGCCGCAAAAGACGAGGTCGTTGTTACAGTCGATGAGTCCGGGAGAATGCTGGAGTTTGCAGGCTATGCCAAGGAAACCGGCGACGCCAGCACGATAAAAATGAAAGCTTATAAAGCGCGTGACACGGTGGTGGATTCCTTTGGTTCTTTCGTTTTAAGTGGCCAGGAGTATGCTGTTTCCTGCTTAAGTTATTCCGATAGCTGGGCGCTTTCCGAGGCCGCTGGCGATGACATTCGCCAGTCAGAACAGGTGCTTATGGGTAGCGGGCCGGCCAACCTGCTTTTTTCAATTGTTGAGTATGATGAATCAGACCAAGAGGACGGCTCTGGCTCAAGTGACTTTATATCTGCAGATATTCAGGCAGACTCTGCCTCTGAAAAGTTCGCCACAACAAGTGTCAGCGGCGTGGTGAGTACAGCCACACTAAATATAAATTCTGATTTAAGCATGGCTGCAATCTTTTCTCGTTCGGATGGGGTCGAGGCGTCGCTGGAAGTCGATCTGCTCGATGTGGCAGAATAAGCGGCCTCATAGAGCACTTGACCTTTTAATTAAAAAAGGCAGTATATGCGCTGACAATGCTAGCTAATTATCCTTTATGTAGCACACGGGCGTTGCTGTGTTCTGGCCGCAGGTGTTCTGATAAATCGCATAGTAGGCCAAGATAGCCCGCTACTGCTTCAGTAAAATAACAAATTATTAATAATTCTTACGGAGTTAACCGAGTCATGCCCAGTAAAAGTGAAGTACTAAAATTAAAGCAAACCCGAGGTGCACTATGGGGTTTAGCCAAACAAGTTGGGTTTATGAACGGCCTTAAAGCAGGTATTAATACCGCTTACCGTTCTGTCGTAAAGGGTCAAAATCCTGGGCAAGCTTTCTTTTCATCCTATTGGGATGTGCTCGATAACCGTGAGGCTATCGTCTGTGATGGCCAGCGTATTTCATTTTCCGAATTCAAGGATCGCAGTTTTCGATTGGCAAACGCATTGACTACCCTGGGCGTTCAAGAGAAAGAGCGTGTTGCCGAGCTCTTGCCAAATGGCCCTGAGTGGTTCGAAGTAATGTTTGCCACCGCTTTGACGGGCCGCAGCATGCCAATGTTAAACTGGCACCTTAAACCCCACGAGCTTCCTCCTTGTGTAAACAAATCCAATGCCGTTGCTTTGGTGTTTGATGCTTCCTATTTGGAAGCGGTTCAAAGTGTGAAAGACCAGCTAACCACCGTGAAATATTTTATCGTAGTAGGGGGGGACGCACCCGAAGGCATGCTGTCTTATGAGAAGCTTATCGAGCAGTCAGATGCTTTCGATCCGGCGGGTAGTTTCGGCATGTCAGCAACGCCTTATAGCGGTGGTACAACCGGCACACCTAAACTGCTTAATATGGATGAGATGTCTGATATCCTTGGTGACTCTGATGAAAAACGTCGCGGAACCTCTAAAGACGAAATCTCAGCACTTGCCATGATGCAGCTGGGTGCCTTTTATTGGTACGAGCTTGGTGAATGCAAAGATCCCATTACTAATAATGTTCGCACCATGATACCCGGCCCGCTTTATCATGCGGGTGTACAAGTGGCTGTATTGCCATTTTTTCTTGGTGGTACCGCTGTTCCTTTAAAACGCTTCGAGCCCGAGCTTTTCCTCAAAACTATTCAAGATGAGCGCATTAACTGGACATTTGTTGCCCCGACTATGCTTGAGCGTATTTTGGCCATGCCGGAAGAAGTGCTATCTCGTTATAACTTAAGCACTATGCACAGTATCATTTGTGCAGCAGCGCCATGCCCTCCGGAAGTTAAAAAGGATATTAATGCCTTATTCCGTCGTCAGGGCGCAAAAAATGATATTTTTATGGAATATTATGGTGCCTCCGAAACGGGCTTAATTTCAGTGTTGGTTCCACAGGATTATCAGGCTGATGAAAATCGTTATAACAGCGTAGGTAAAATTCGGGGTGCAGAGTGTCGCATCTACGATGAAGAAAAAGGCACTTGGGCACCAACTGGCCAGGAAGGAAAAGTCATTATTCGATCCCACATGGCGCTTGGCCTGGAATATAAAGGCGATAAGAAGAAAACAGAAGAAGCCTTCCTTGAGGTTGACGGCCAACCTTGGTACGACGATGGTTTAATTGGTTATGTTGATAGTGATGACTTTCTTTATCTTACATCTAGAGCCAAGGAAATGATTATTTCTGGTGGCGTTAATGTCTTCCCGAATGAAATTGAAGAGGTTATTAAGCGCCACAGCGGCATATTTGATGCAGCAGTCGTGCGAGCACCGGATGATGACCTTGGTGAGGTGGCGGCGGCCTTCATACAAATGAAGGATGGTGAAAAGGAACCAACGTTAGAGGAACTCGTTAAGTTCTGTAAAGACGAAGGACTCTATGGCTTTAAACTGCCAAGACAGGTGCACTTCGAAAAGCAGCTGCCTCGACAACTTTCCGGAAAGTTAATCAAGCGTGATTTGGAAGAAAAACTTTGGGAGGGTGTTGAAGCGCACGGATAAACTCGTCGCTTTAGCATGTAAGTGAACAGCACGAAAAACCCTCCATATCACGGAGGGTTTTTTTATGTGTAACGGTATACTTTTAGGGTGCGGCTGCTTCAACGCCCCTTCGCATATTTACTCTGAAAAGTAAAATCAACCCTACGATAAAGAACAGCAAGGTTGATACAAGCGAAACCTTATGATTTCCCTGAGTCATATAATTAATAACGCCGTAGCTCACTGGTCCAATGATAGCGGCGAGACGGTTGGCAAAGCCCCATAACCCGAAAAACTCTCCTGTGCATTCGACTGGTGTCAGCTGGCCGATAAGAGCGCGCCCACCCGACTGGCTTGCCCCCATGGCTAAACCGATTAAATTTGCCGCAAACCAGAACGTAGATACATCGTTGCTGAATAGTATTAAAAGCATGGCTGCTATCCACAATATCAAGGCAAGCGCGAGAGATTTTACCGATCCCAAGCTGTCCTGTAGAAAGCCGAATAAGAACGCTCCAATAGCCGCCGTTAGATTAACGACCATAATCAAAATTATTAATTTCTCACTGTCAAAGCCGATAACCTCTTGAGCATAAATGGCGGCTAGGACAATGACAGCAGCAACACCAGACTGATAGGCAGTGAGGCAGAGTAAAAACCGGAATAAATCCCGGT
Organism: Gammaproteobacteria bacterium UBA3067; assembly: GCA_002366835.1. Classification (GTDB taxonomy): domain Bacteria; phylum Pseudomonadota; class Gammaproteobacteria; order Pseudomonadales; family UBA3067; genus UBA3067. Next base: position 55,800 of record DFBZ01000047.1, on the reverse strand, counting down.
AATGGGTGGAATCTTTAAGGGTGTCTGACACCTTCTTAAAACCTAACGACAGGTAAGATGCGTCAGTGGGAAGGGTGGTGCGAATGGCGCGCTCCTTTAGCCATAAGAAAGTTGGCAATGCCGTTAAAGCAAAGATCAGCGCTGTTATATAAAGAGTTCGGGGTATGCTTTCTGAATCTGGAATATGGTTTTCTCTGGCCCAGTATAAATAGGCGAGGCAGGCCCCCAGTGTTAATAAACCGCCAAAATAACCCAGGCTCCAGCCATAGCCGGATATTTTTCCCATGTCTTGTTCGTTGGCAATTTCTGGCAGGAAGGCTGAGATGAGGTTTTCCCCGTAGGAAAAGCACATTGCGGAGATAATTAAAAAAGAAACAGCGAGAGCCAGATTATTTGGGCCAGGCAAGGCCAGTAAAGTAGTGAATGCGACACAGCCCACGGTTGAGAATAAAAGAAAATATTTTTTATTGCCTCGGTAATCTGAAATAGCACCTATGACCGGGGCACTAAGCAGAACTAGAAAATTTGCAATGCTGATGCTTAATGTCCACAGGAACGTGGCGGACGTGCCCTCTAAAAATGTATTTTCTTTCGCTATTACCGCAACGAAATAAGCGCTGTAAATAGTGGTGAGAACGACGGTGGTGTAGCCTGAGTTGGCGAAATCAAAAAATGCCCAAGCAAAAATTTCACGCTTTTTAACCTGGGAGGAGTTGTGCGGTGTTTGAGTACCGTTTGAGCGAGAGGGCTTCGTAAACATAGCCTGTTTGATCTTTATATTGTTAGGGTCGGCCTCTATAAAGCATAAGCAAAAAGCCTAAAACAAAGGTCATTGATGATAGATGTCTTTCTTTTGAGACTAAATTTCTCGGCTAGACAAACCTTTAATGTCTTGGTTGCTGGGGCTCTGGAAAATAGACAGTTCAAACTCTTTTGTCACTGCAAAAATATGATCAAAAATATCGGCTTGTATTCCCTCGTAGTTTTTCCAGTCGGTGTCATTGCAAAAAACATAAATTTCTATAGGTAGGCCCCTTTCTGTTGCGGCCTGTTGGCGAACCAGCAGTGTCATGGATTGGTGGATTTTTGGATGCCGTCTGAGGTAATACTCAATATAGGCGCGGAATGTCCCAACGTTGGTGAGCTCGCGGAGTGGAATGCTCTCTTCAGTGCCATTTGGCCGGGTATTATTAATTTCTTCCAGCTTGCTTTTCATGTAATCGGCGATGATGGAAGAGCCCATAAATTTTTTTATCAATGTATCATCGCAGAATTTGATTGTGCCAATATCAATAAAAATAGAACGTTTAATTCTTCTACCGCCTGATTCCTCCATGCCCCGCCAGTTTTTAAATGAGTCTGTTACAAAGGCGATGGTGGGAATGTTACTGATGGTTTTATCCCAATTTCGAACTTTGACGGTGTATAGAGATACCTCTAACACTTCTCCATCTGAGCCGTAGCGTGGGAACTCAATCCAGTCACCACGTCGACAAAGGTCATTCGAGCTGATCTGTATGCTGGCAATAAACCCCAGTATACTGTCTTTAAATATTAATAGGAGCACGGCACTGAGTGCCCCAAGGCCGGTCAGTAATCCTTTCGGGTTGGTGGAGGTGATGGTAGAAACTATAAGTATCAGGGAAACCAGATAAAAAATAATCGTAGCGACCTGTACATAACCTTTTATGGGAATATGCTTAAATTCGTGTTTCGATTGAAAGTGATCAACTAGCCAGTCCAGTATCTCGGTAATTCCCTTTAATAGGGATACGATGATATAAATGGCGGCAATTTTCGAAACCAGTGGAGCCAGGGTGCCAAAATGTTGAGAGTAGGCATATAAAACCAAGGCTGGAATAATAAATAGAAAATGATTCAGTATCCTCCTGGAAATAATAGGTTTGGCCCAGTCTAGCCCTCCGGTAAGAACAACCTTTTGGATCACTTTCAAAATTATCTGTTTGAGTACGATATGGGTGAATAATGCGCTGAGTATGACTGCGGCGCCGGGAATAAGGTGTAAAAAGGGTTCGGTGCTAATACCGAGATAAAGCATTAGTTCGTTGAATTTATTCATAGGGTGGGATTCTGATTACGATAGAAATTTGAGCGGCTGTGACCTGTTTATCATAGCATTCTGGTGGGGGTTGGGTACTTATAGACGCAAGAGTTGTCAGGTGTTTACTTTGTGTGAAGGGGGGGAGTTCGTAGTTAAAGCGTAAGGTTTTATTGGTTCAGGGAAGGCTCCGTGAGCCGAAAACCGATCTAGGCACTTTCCCTCAACTACTTGAAGGGAAAGTGCCTGGATGCTTTGGCGGGAAATTAAAATTGCACCTTGCTTAGAACTTTACAGACAAGTTTGCTTGCAGGCGTACTTTATCTTCATTTGCGGAAATTGCGTCGGTAAAGCTTTCTCCCCAGGTTACTGAGTCCAGTTCTGCAGAAAGGGCACCGGTTGACTTGATTTGCTCCATAGAATAGAGACGCAAGTCTACTTTGGTGTTCTTTGCCAGCTTGTAGTCGAGCTGCAGGCGCACTCCTTTAAAGTTGGTTACACCATAGCTGCCTGGGCTAGGGAAGTCATTCTGGCTGTAGCGGCCATCTGCAGGCATAGAGAATGCCTCAATGTAGTAATAATACGCTCTTACTGCCACTTCTTTATTGATTTTGTAGCGACCCTGTAAAACCAGTCCCAAGTGGCTATCATCGCTGTCTGTATTATAAAGATCAAAAGCCACTCTGCCATCACCATAATCTGCGCGACCAGATATGCCAAGTACCTCAGCCGCTTGGTATGTGTCATCTATATTAAGATGGGTAGCTGAAACTGAACCCCTTAATTTAACACCTTTGATATCTGGAGCAATATACGATACCTGTCCATGAAAAAGGTCATCATCATTCGCGAAACCTCCCTCGTTCAGGATGCCATGGGTAAAGGTGAGTTTGGTGGCACCTTTTGTTTCGTCTCGAAAAACATAAGCGGCAGAAAGCCCATCGATGGCTTGGTCCGAATCCCAGAACTGTGAGGAGTTGTTTTCATGTGGCATGCTCATTTTGCCGGCCGTTACGGCTAAACCAGGAGCCTTTTTTGGCGTGTATTGAATGAGAGCCCTATCGAGCCCAAATTCTGCATTTTTTTCCGATGAATCGGTACTTAGATCTTGGTTTGTGGAGGTACTGTTATCCGAATTGGTTGCTAAGCGAATATTGGCTCCCCATTCATTATTAGGTTTAAACTTTAAACCGAGCCTTGCTCTTATGCGCGCACGTTCTCTTTCCTCGTCATCACTTCCTGATGCGCTTTTATCCTCAATTTCCATTCTTAAGCGGAAGTCGCCATACGCCTTGACCTTCCCTGCGTCATCAAGATTTATACTTGCCATTGCTGAGTTCGCCAAGAGCAGTGGAATAGTTGACAGCACAAGTTTTTTCATTTGGATTCCCTTGAGTATTTTTCTAATGGTCAATCACTGAAGCTTGAAATAAATCTGAAACGAAAACTTTTCTCGCACGAAAAACATAGTGGGAATGTAGTTCATTATCCATATAACGGCAAATCTATGTGACTATTTCTATTGGGGTATGCTGATAGTCGCCGTTTTTTCCTGATTTATTTTTTTGTTCGCAAGCGCAATAGCTTTTTAACAACCTGCCAGAGCTGCTCTGATTGATTTTGGGCAAAGCAGGGAGCCCGCCCCTTAAAACGTGCCCCGTCAGAGATAAATGACGCTAATTAACAGAGCGCTGAGGGTTTGGTTTTTGTACGCTATTGATAAAGTCGACTTCGCTAGGTTTTTTTACTTCGCGATAATGGCTGCATTATTTACTGTGTCGTGAGTCAGTGAGAACGGATCTTAAATACAGGGAGAGAAGATTAATGCCAAATTTTATGGGCGATGCGCTGGCCAAGTGCGCCAAATACAATCCGGATGGTGAGTTTCTTATATATGGAGAGCAGCGAATTACATGGTTCCAGCTAAATGAACGGGTTAACCGTTTGGCTGCTGGACTCTCTGCGCAGGGTATCAAAAAGGGTGATAACGTCATTTTGATGTTTCATAATTGCCCCGAATTTTTTGAAACAAACTATGCCATTCAAAAGCTCGGTGCCGTGGCTGTGCCCATGAACTATCGTTTTGTACCGCGGGAGGTTGTATATCAAGCTCAACATTCAGAGGCCGTAGCGTTTATCTATGAAGAAATGTGGTCGGAAGCAGTTCTTGCGGCTTTGCCAGAAATGACGGGGATTAAAACCTTCGTCGTTAAGGGGGCGGAGCAAAAAGGTATGCTTGATTATGAAACACTGATTGCCTCTCTTCCTCCCGTTGAGCCGAAGGTGGACGTCTCAGAGGAAGAGACTTGTGTTATTTGTTATACAGGAGGTACAACTGGCACACCGAAGGGTGTGATGCTGACTTATAAGAACCATATGAGTTTGCTGCATACCATGATAGAAGGCATGGTTCCTCGTTTACACAATATTTCCATACCGGAAGGTGTGCGTAAAAGAATTGGCCTGCCCAACTTTGTGTTTTCGAGTCTCGAGAGCAGTGCTGTGAAGTGGGTTCTCAGTCGCTCTACGTTGCAAAATGGAATGATTAAAGCTGCGAAAAAGGTGATCGGTTCTCCAGTGGCGCTTCGTTTGACTAAAAAGAAGCAAATAAAACAGATGATGCCTTCATTTCCCATGTTTCATGATGCGGCGTATCAGAATGCTATATTGGCCCCCATTACCGGAAATATGACTCTGGTTTTACCTGTGAATGTGCATTTTGATCCCGAAGAAGTATGCGCCTTGGTAGAGCGGGAAAAACCCGCGCTATTAGGGAATGTGCCTACCGGTTGGAAAAAGCTGTTGAAGTTTAAGGACATCGCTAGCTACGATCTTAGCTCTGTACGTATCGCGGCCACCGGTGGTGGTGTTTGTCCTGCTGCCCTTAAACGGAAAATATTTGCCACGCTTCCAAGTGTGATCATTGCTGATGGGTTTGGCCAGACAGAAATGGCACCGACTACCTCCTTTAAGATTGATACCAGTGCTGATTCCTTGAAGGATCGATCCGTGGGTAGCCCCATGGTAGAAACACGCATCGTTGATGAGTTTGGGCGAGATGTGCCAGAGGGAGGAGTCGGTGAGATTATTTATCGTAGTCCCACGATTATGAAGGGTTATTACAAAGAAGAAGATAAAACATCTGAAGTGATAAAAAATGGTTGGTTCTACAGTGGCGATTTAGGCTGGATCGACGACGAAGGTGATATTAGGGTCGCAGAACGTAAAAATGAATGTATTTCGACAGGTGGAGAGAAAATCTTCCCCGGAGAGGTGGAAGAAATTCTCGCGGAGCATGAAAAAATTCAAGATATCTGTGTTATCGGTGTGCCAGATGAAACATGGGGTAATAGTGTACGCGCGGTGATTCATTTGAATGATGGTGATACTGCTACGGAGCAGGAAATTATTGATTGGTGTCGCGGCAAAATGGCGGGCTATAAAAAACCAAGAACCGTTATGTTTGTGGATGAACTTCCCATATCAGCCGTAGGAAAAGTGCAGCGCAATAGGGTACGAGAGCTTTATGGTGCTCCATCTCCGATTAGCGAGGCCAATATAACTGAAGAGAAAATAAGCTCAGAGCTTACTGAGTAATTGGGGGATCTTTACCGAGCGCCTTTTTAAAGGCGTCCGGCATTTGGTGGATTTTTTCAGATAGTTACAGCAGCCACTCAACGCTCACAAACATCGCGCGGGGTGTGCCTGGAAAATATCGCTCGTCTCCCCAAGCGAAATCTGCGCGCTCGGCGTAAGTTTTATTGCTGAGGTTGGTGATGCGAGAGGCTATCTTAATCGATGCAGACAGGTCGTAGTTAGCATAAGCGTTTAATACCGTATGGCCTGGGTAAGTATGTGCATTAGTAGTATCTGTGTAATATCGGCCGGTATGATTGATTTCTATCGTCCATGATGATTTACCATCAAGCATATTTTCGGGATGGTATAACCAGCGAAGTTGTGCGAGACGGCGTGGTGCCGTGTCCATATCATCGCCTGCTGTAACTTCGTCCCCCCAGGTGTTTTCGTAACGATGACGCGCATAGGTGCCAGAAAAAGCGAGCTGTTGTTCGTTGTTTAATTCGTAGTTGAAAGCAAGCTCTAAGCCCTCAGACTGTGTTGCACCATCACTAAAAACCAGTCGGTCAGAGTTGCGATAGATAACATTTTCCTTTTTTTGAACATAGCTTGTTAGCTGGGAGCTATATCTTATTCCATGGCTATTAAGGCCGATCTCGATACTATTCATTTGTTCTGAATCAATATCTGCACTTTCTTGCCCCGCCTGGAGGCGATAAAGGTCTGTGGCCTGTGGTGGCCGAAAGCCGCTGCCGAAAGAGGTGAATATCTGCTGGCGTGAATTAATGTCATAGCTCAGGCCGAGTCGTAACGCACCATCCGTAAATTCATCGCTACGGTCTTCGGGGCGCGTATAACGGCAGCCATCAGCAGACAAACAAAGACTGCCGTCGTCACGGGTATTGCCGCTTAACATTTTGTTGTCGTAGTCATAGTGTAGATATTCAAGCCTTAGGCTATTGAGTAGATGTAGCCTGTCGCTCAGCAACCAGTCCGCACTGATGTGGCTTGCCAGGTGTCGGGTGCCAACATTAAAGTCGTATTGCTTGCCTTGCGGTAATTTCCCAAATACTTCTAGGGCAGATTGTTCCTGTAGCAGGTCGATGTCTGCTCCCTCAACACGAATGCCGCCTGTAAATCTGTGTTCGGCAACTTTCCAAGCAATACTGCCTTGGAGACCCGCACTATTTTGTTCATTTTTTTCAGTTGGCGTGCCAGGTAAAAAGTGCATAAGGAAGTTCATTTGGGAACGACGCCAATAAGGGGTGATGACGAGTTCAGAGCTGTCTGTACTTCTTGCGAACTGTGAAGAGATGCGAGATGACCATGCGTCGCGATAGGCCTCCGGGTTGGGGTTGCTACGCTTTAAGTCTGGGTCTGAGTAGGCTCTAGGGCCTTCAACATAAGCGCCCGTTTCTTGATTTAAAAGCGAACCGCTAATGACCGTGCTGTTGCTCCATACGTCACCATAGCTATCGAGCCGCAAATTAAATTTTTGCTGGCCATAGCCGGTATTGTCGCGGTAACCATTGCTGCTGGCTGTATTAAAATCCAGCCGCACTGCGCTATCTTTTTCCCGTAAAGAGTTGCTGAGTTTAAGTCGATAAAGGTCATAGGGGCCACCTTCAAGAGAAAGTTGAGTCTGGTCTTGCCCAGCAGGTTTTCGGGTGGTGATATTAATGAGGCCATTTAGTGCATTGCCGCCAAATACAGAACTAGACGGGCCCCGTATCACTTCAATTTCACCAGCCTGTTCGCTATTGACCTCAAATAGGTTATTAATGTTGCAGAAACCGGCGGGTCGTATCGGTATATTGTCTTGTAGATAAAGAAATGCACCGCAGGCACCAGGGCCGGTGATAGAAGCAGAGCGGATGGCTGTTAAGTGTTCTTGTCCTGAACCTTTGCTTATCCAAACGCCAGGAACCTGAAATAGAATTTCATTGATGTGGCTATGGCCAGTGTTATCGATTTGCTCTGTTGAAACAGCGCTGTAATTACCGCTGTTTGACCAAAGTGGCTGAACACTTTTTGGTGAGGTGATAACGATGGGTGAAAGTGTTAGCTCGTCGGTTTCAGAGAGCACATTTGTGGATAAAAATAGTCCGAATAAGGTCGCTGTTATCATTCGTATTAAGGATGAATGGTAGGGGGCTTGCTTCACTTGGGGGGTCTCCCGAAAGTTTATTGGAAAAGGGCAGTGCTAGCGGTTTTTTTTGAGACTTTCATAAAAGCCGCTAATCAGGTGGCTTGCAAACTCTGGGGTTTCTGTAAGTAGAGCGCTTGCATTAGGGTCTTGCTTGGATGCGGCTTCTATCAGTGATAAGCCTGCACGCAAGGATTCAAACTCCTTTTTTATCCATCTTTTATCCCATTTTTTTCTTCCGCCAGTACAGTCAACTCCGTGCATAAAACCATCACTCCAGTAAGAGTATTGGAGCATGGATAGGGTGTTGTCGTTGGGCAGGTCAAAGGTCGACATTTCTAGATCGATGGCAATACTTTCATATTGCGTCATGATGTCATTCGCAAAACTGTCTAAGATTCCAGAGTGGTCCTCAGCATCGAAATCCATGATTAAACTTTCTACTAGGTACGGAAGCCAGTGATTCGGATCGCTTGCTTTAGGGTCGCAGCATATACTGCTTAAAAAGCCGTGTACCTGGAAAAAGAGTTCTTCATCTTCTGTATCTGCGTGGCCTTCTTTGGGCTCCTGATGCCCTGGCATCGGTACGGCATGCAGGTGCGGTGAGCTATCGGGCTCTTTTTGCTGGTGTGACATGGCACTGTAGTAATCAAGCGTGTTGTAGGCGATAGAGCGCATTATCGGGATGTCGTGGAGGTTTTTTGCCGAGGCTATTGCCTCAGATACAATGGCAAAATCCTGCCACTGAGGGCCTCTCTTGTTGCAATTATGTTTTGCCCAGAGCGCAAGTAAGATAAAACGATCGCGCCACTTGTTGGAGTGGGGAGATAGCAAATAATGGACAGTAGATAGAGAACCTTCTGGAATGCTGTGGGAAAAAAATGCGTCGACCCTTTCTTCCAGCTCATCATCCTGTTCAAACCATCCTTGGGCGTAATCAGCCTTTTCAAGCCACTTTGCGCTGCGGTTAAGCGCTTTTTCATGAGAGTTGCGGGAGAATAGTTGGGGGAACTCTTCATGCCATTGATTTAGCAGGCTCAGTAGGTCGAGGGGCTGAGGTTGCCAGATATTTAAGCCCAGCCACTCTGTCCACAATAAGGTCTCTGCGGTGAGAGGTTCTTCACTTTGAACATTGAGGGCGAGAAAGTGGGGCAGTATGCACCGCACCCAGTTTTCATCCGTTTCAAGGCAGTAGATTTCTGATTTCATATGCCTGACCTGGTTTTCGCACTCCTTCCTAGTGGTAAGGGGGGAGACCCAGGTGTCGAGTACACCGAAATGCTCTTTAAGAATTGCACCCACCAATGCAAATTTCCGCCCCACTTTAAAAATACTGATGACGGATGCAGCACCCACGCCATCCGTGGTTGAGGCGTAAACTTTTACCAGTTTAATGGTTTCGGGGACACTGGCTGACTCGCAGGGAAGGCCAGATTTTCGAATTGTTTTGATGACTTTATCAATTTGAACTTTTTCATCGGCGGGAAGCCAGTTACGCGATGTGATTAATCGACGTAGACCTTTGGGTGAAATTTTTTTCTGAAAGAAGGCATCCTGTAGTGCTTCAATGATGGCAGACCTGACAGCTTTTCTTTTGTGTAAAAGAAATAGCAGTGCACCCTCTCGTAATATCGCTTGGCTTGCGCCTAGCAAATCAAATACAAAGCCTTCAATGGCTTCATCGGCGAAGAAGGTGAGGCGATCAGCAAATAATTGGTAGAACTCAAATTCTGAAGAGATGTGGAGCTGTTGAAGGTGGTTGATGAGCTCATTATTGATCTCTTCCTGGGTAAGGCTGGCCTCTTCAAGGGTGGGTTCGAATTTATTCTGCTGCCAGAGTATCGTAGCGTTGAGGGTCTCTGGGTCCAGAGGCAGGTTATGGGTGCTGATGTGATCAAGGATTAATGTGAATAATTCATCGTTACCTTGCTCTGAGTTTAGTGCCGTGACCAGAATGGACTGCAATTTATCCCATGCTTTTTGGGGAGCATTCTGACCATGACGAATCTGGATCATAAGCTCCAGTAGTGTGCAGTGTAATAAATACTCTAGCGCATCGAAGGGGGGCTCTTGGTCTCGGCTTGATGCAGCAAGATGGAATATGTGCTCAAGAATAAGTGGCTCACTAAGCTCTCCAAGTTGAGCGACCTCAGGCCACGAAGGAGGGAATTCAGAATCGCTAAGAAGGTGCTCAACCTTAGAAAGCAAGTCCTGGAATTTCTGGTCATCAGAGGGCATGTATAGGATCCTGTGAGGCTGGTGTGCGGCATGGCTCCGCAGTGCAGATTAAAAATGGTAACTGTTCAGCCTAGGCCCAAATTTTAAGGCAGCCTGAACAGCCACAAAAAACGTTTTGCCAGAGAGAGTTGCTCGACGTTTTGTTGGAAGGTTTAGTGTGCGCGTGACGTTTTACCAGCTACTTGTTCTCTTATTACCTTTTGATTTCATGATGTAGCCAATAAGAAAACCTATGATCATAATTCCAGCGCCAAGCTGAAGCCCTTTGTTAAAGTTGTCAGACTTGTATTTGTCGCGCTCCGCTTTTAGTTGCTCCATATCCACCTTCATGAGCTGGTTATCTTTTATTAACTCGCTATTCGCCTTGTCAATCCGAATGGCATTGGCTGAGAGTTGTTTGAGGTCGTTAAACTCATCTTCGGTGGATTTGTTGGTTTTGCTTAGTTTGCTGTGTTGTTTCTTCAGAGTATTTAGCTCTGCCGTAAGCGCTTTGAGGCGCTGATTTTGACTGATCGTGGACTCTTTTAAACGCGTTAATTCACTTTGAGCGCTGACCAAAAGTAACTTCGCTGTAGGTGTGCTTTGAATATACTGGTTACGTACCCAGCCTTCCGCCCCCGCAGCGTTGATGTGGCTCCATTGCTGATCTTCGGAGAGTTCAATGATCTCAAGTGTGGTGCCGCTGTTGAGGTATTTTTTAATACGGTGTTGCATCGTATGACCACTTCGGACGGGAACGGTCAGTTTGTCAGAAACATAGGCGCGTTCAGCATGGACGGGCGCTGCTGAAAAGGTGGACAGGGTAATAGCAACAAGTAATGAGTAAAAGGTGGGGTTCTTGAAATTAACGTGAACGTTCATTGACTGCCTAACTCCTAAAATCCAAAAAAGCGGGGAATAATTTCCGTTATATTACACTGAGATCCTATAGGGCGCTTAACAAATATACTAATTTATCCGGTGTGTGTCTTGATCACCAGCCTGTGAGAAAGGCGGGCCTAATTGGCGGGCGCATACTGGGACACAAAGGCTTGCACAGAGTAGGGCTGAAGCACTTTGCACATAGGCGGTGCCACCACAGTGCGAAAGAGCACTTGATGACGAAACCTTAACAGCCTCTGGATATGTGAGCGGGCTTAACAGGCTGTTGAAATTCTACTGACTTGGCCATCTACTGCGTCGCTTAAGGCGCCTACTTTCGGTAAAATCGCACTCAAAGTACCCAAAGCGTTTCACGGGGCAGGCTCTGCTCATTTACACGTGTAAACTCCGCTTTTTCGCTTGATTTTGCCTTATATCTGACTCAATTCAGCGAATTTCAACAGCTTGTTAAGGAAGAACCTTCTTAAAAGGTTTAACCACTACCTTCTGATAAACACCCGCAGCAATATAGGGGTCTGCATCCGCCCAGGCTTGGGCAGATGCTTGATCGCCGAATTCTGCAACGATTAAGCTGCCAGTAAAACCTGCTTCCCCGGGGTTTTCCGAATCGATGGCTGGGTGTGGGCCAGCCAGAATAAGGCGGCCTTCTTCTTTGAGTTGATCTAAGCGCTTTAAGTGATCTTCTCTGGCGGTTTGCCGTAGAGCGAGGCTGTTGGGCACGTCCTGACTAATAATTGCATAGAGCATAAGGATAGAATCTACTTGTTTTCTGCTTGTTCAGTGGCGGGATCACTTTCGTCTTCAATAACGTGGCGAGAGAGGTAAATAGTTTGTCCGATCAGGAACGCCAGGGTCATACCTAGGCTCCCAAAAACCTTGAAGTCTACCCATATTTCATGGAAGGTGAAAGCGACATACAGGTTGGCGGCACCACTTATAAGGAAGAAAATCACCCAGCTGTAATTTAATCGGCTCCAAATGATTTCAGGCAAATTAACAGCGTGGCTCATCATTCTTTTAACAAGGTTCTGCTCACCAAAAAAATGGCTGCCCAGAAATGTCAGTGCAAAAATCCAGTTCACAATGGGGGCTTTCCACTTGAGAAAAGTCTCGTCATGCAAAAAGAGGGTTAAGCTACCAAAGATAAATACGGCAACCAGGGTGATGACCTGTGCATTTTCCAGCTTGCGATCTTTAATCCAATAAATAGCATACTGAATGCTGGTGACAATCATTAGTACTTTGGTTGCCATATAAATATCTACCATCTTATAGGCGGTGAAAAATGCTATAAGGGGTATAAAATCAATGAGTTGTCTCATGGTTTAGAGTGCTTCCTTTTTCTGTATGTAGTAACTGTTTAAGGTCGAGGTGTTTTTATGCTTGTATTTTAGTGTCGATTTTAGGCATTCATTCAGTAAATTGCTCGAATTTTTCATTATACTACTTCAAAGTAGACATTTTATAACTAGCCGACACAGTGAGTAACGATTTACGCCATGATCTATGACTTACATAGCCACACTATATTTTCAGACGGGGACCTCAGCCCGGAAGAATTAGTTAACGAAGCCAGTGCAGGAGGCGTAAAGGTTCTTGCTCTGACTGATCACGACACTTTGGATGGTCTGCCTCGCGCCGAAGATGCCGCCAAAACGGCAGGGCTTACATTGGTTAGGGGTGTGGAGATTTCTACACGCTGGGAAAAGCTTGATATTCATGTTTTAGGCCTGGGGGTCGATTTAGATGATTCGACTTTGGTTGATGGCTTAAAGTTCCACCAGTCAGAACGCATCACGCGTGCTCAACAAGTTTCTACAAAATTTGAAAAGCTGGGTATAGAGGGGATGTGGGAAGAAGTCTCACAGCAGGTAAAAACACATTATGTGGGAAGACCTGATTTTGCCAGAGTTCTTATCAAACGCGGTGTAGTAAACAATTTCCAAGCAGCTTTTAATAAATATCTGGCAGCGGGAAAACCCGCCTATGTGGCCACGGACTGGGCATCTATTCCAGAAGCTATTACATGGATTAAATCAGCAGGCGGCGTGGCCGTTTTGGCCCACCCGGGGCGCTATCGCATTACGCGCACCAAGCTGACGAAGTTATTAGCGTTTTTTAAGGAAGCGGGGGGCGAGGGCATGGAGGTCTTGTACTCTGCTCAGGAGGCTTCCAAGACGCAGGATTTGGCACGGCTCTCAAAGCAGTTTGGTTTGGTGGCTTCTGCCGGAAGTGATTTCCACGGTTTTTCCTATCCGGGTATGCGTTTTGGCGCTTTGGGAGAAATGCCTTCCGGTTGCCAAGCGCTATGGGACAGCCCGCTTTGGCAGAAGTGCGTAAATTAGAGGCTTGATTTTTCCTCGTTTTGTGTGTGTTTATTGCTGTGGGGGAAGGGTATTTATTCTATAATGCGCCACTTTCTTCCCCGCTAGAGTTTTTTAATGAGCCAATACTTCAGAATCCACCCGGATAATCCTCAGCCGCGTTTGATCAAGCATGCGGTGGAAATCATTAAAAAAGGCGGGGTGGTGGTTTACCCAACAGATTCTGCCTATGCCATTGGCTGCCATATTGGTGACAAAGCAGCACTGGATCGCATTATTAAAATCCGTCAGCTGGATAAAAAACATTCTTTCTCCATCATCTGTCAAGACCTCTCCTCCATTGCGACCTATGCCAAGGTGGGGAATAGCCACTATCGTCTCCTTAAGGCCTATACACCTGGCCCCTATACCTTCATTCTTCCTGCAACCAGCGAAGTGCCGCGGCGACTCATGCATCCAAAAAGAAAAACCATTGGTATTCGGGTGCCTGATAATGCAATTGCGCTGGCGCTATTGGAAGAGCTGGGTGAGCCCCTTATGACAGCAACCTTGCTTTTGCCCGGCGAAGAATACCCACTTTGTGATCCGGAGGAAATTCGGGATTTTCTTGAGCAGCAAGTCGACCTTATTGTTGATGGCGGCTATGGAATGATGGAGGAGACCACTATCATTGATATGGTGGAGGATGCGCCAGAAGTGGTGCGAGAGGGCTTTGGCGACCCGAGCCCTTTTTTGTAACCCCCAGCTTGTAGAACCGATCTTGGCTTAAATAGGAAAAACATTGAAGAATGTTTTTCCTATTTAAGCCAAGATCGGTAAACTTTGCCTCCATTTGGCAAAATATCTTTGTGTTTAATCAGTATTTAAGGAGAGAGCTTTGAACTCGGTTGTTCCTCAGCATCGGGTACTATCAGGAATGCGGCCTACCGGAAAGCTGCACCTCGGTCATTACCATGGCGTACTCAAAAACTGGACACAGCTCCAGCATGAATACGAGTGCTTCTTTTTCGTCGCTGATTGGCATGCGCTGACCACTCACTATGAGGATGTCAGTATTATCGAGCAAAGCGTCTGGGACATGGTGGTCGACTGGTTGGCCGCGGGTGTTAATCCTGGGTCGTCATCGATTTTCCTACAGTCTCGCGTGCCAGAGCATGCTGAGCTAAACCTTTTGCTCTCTATGATTACCCCGCTTGGTTGGCTTGAACGGGTGCCCACCTATAAAGATCAGCAAGAGAAGCTAAAAGAAAAAGATTTGGCTACGTATGGGTTTCTTGGTTATCCATTGCTGCAAAGCGCCGACATTCTTATTTACCGGGCAGGTAATGTCCCCGTTGGTGCTGACCAAGTCGCCCACGTAGAATTGACGAGGGAGCTGGCAAGGCGTTTCAACCATCTATACGGGCGCGAGCCTGGTTTTGAAGAAGCAGTAGAAGCGGCCATAACCAAAATGGGTAAAAAGGCCGCGAAGATTTACCGCAACCTGCGTAAAACCTATCAAGAGCAAGGTGATGACGAGGCGCTGGAAAAAGCACAAGCATTGGTTCAAGATCAGCAAAACATTACTTTGGGAGATAAAGAACGCTTGTTAGGGTCCTTGGAGGGTGGTGGAAAAGTGATTCTTCCCGAGCCTAAGGCGCTACTAACTCCGGCCTCCAAAATGCCTGGCTTAGACGGTCAAAAAATGTCCAAATCTTATGGTAATACCATTTCCTTGCGTGAATCACCTGATGAAGTAGATAGAAAGATTCGCACTATGCCCACTGACCCTGCCAGGGTGCGACGAAATGATCCTGGCGACCCTGCCAAGTGCCCAGTATGGCAGTTTCACGAAGTATATTCTGATGAAGCAACCTTAGAGTGGGTGAAGAATGGGTGTGTCTCTGCCGGGATTGGTTGTATTGATTGTAAGCGTCCAGTTATTGAAGCAGTGCAAGCCGAGCTGGCCCCTATACGGGAAAACGCGCGACAGTACGAGTCTGATCCAGATCTTGTGCGTAGCATTGTTGCTGATGGTTGTGAAAAAGCACAAGAAGAAGCGCGCCAAACTATGAAAGAAGTACGGAGTGCCATGGGTCTTTCTTATCGTTAAGGCAAGGGGGTTACTTTGAGCGTCGAAGTGAGTTCTCCAGTAAAAAAGGGAGGGACGGTAGAGACCAGCTCGGTTATGGGGAGTAGTGTTGGCGGAGACCCGCTACCCCAGCAGGAAGAAATGCCCTTTGCCACGGTGGGTGGGGAGCAGCTAAAAGAATTCCCCAAAGACCTTTATATTCCCCCTGATGCGCTGGAGGTGTTTCTTGAAACCTTTGAGGGGCCACTCGATCTGTTGCTTTATCTGATCAAGCGCCAAAATTTAGATATTCTCGATATCAAGGTTGCAGAGGTCACCCAGCAGTACATGGCCTATGTCAACCTGATGGAGGCCTGGCAGTTTGAGTTGGCGGCTGAATATTTGGTTATGGCAGCACTTCTCAGTGAGATTAAATCCCGTAGTCTCTTGCCGCGCCAGCAGGGCGATGATGAAGACGAGGAAGATCCACGTGCAGAATTGATTCGCCGCCTACAGGAATACGAGTGCTTTAAAAAAGCAGCTGAGGATCTCGAAGAATTACCTCGCGAAGGCCGAGATACTTTTCCTACCGAGGTGAAAGTTGTGAAGCTGGCAACGGAAAAAACCTTTCCTGATGTGGATATGGATGAAATTTTGATCGCCTTGCGCGAAGTGCTGCAACGTGCAGATATGTTTGAAAGCCATCATGTTGAAAAGGAATCCCTGTCCATCCGGGAGCGAATGTCCCATATGTTGGATCGCCTGTCTGGCAAAGCATTTGTTCCTTTTACCGCCATGTTTACCGTTGAAGAGGGCAGGCTGGGTGTGGTGGTGAGTTTTATCGCAATGCTTGAGCTGATAAAAGAATCCCTTATCGAAATAGTACAGAGTGAAACCTTCGCCCCCATTCATGTAAAAGCAAAACAATGAGCAGTGATATAAACGAATTAAAAAATATTCTTGAGGGGGCATTACTGGCGGCGGGTCGCCCTTTGAATGTTGATCAGTTGGGGGCCTTGTTTGAAGAAGATCATCGCCCGACCAGGGCAGATATCAAAACCAGCCTGGGTACCCTGCAGGAAGATTACCAGGGGCGTGGCATCGAGCTAGCGGAAGTGGCCTCGGGTTATCGTTTTCAAGTTCGAGAAGCGTATAGCCCTTGGGTCAGTAAACTCTGGGAGGAGAAGCCCCCTAGGTATTCGCGGGCCATGCTTGAGACACTTTCGCTGGTTGCATACAGGCAGCCCATCACGCGAGGTGATATTGAATCCATTCGCGGTGTTGCAGTGAGTAGTCATATAATGAAGAGTCTGCTTGAGCGGGACTGGGTAAGAATTGTTGGTCATAGAGATGTACCGGGTCGACCTGCAATGTTTGCGACCACGCGAGCATTTCTTGATTACTTTAATCTCAAAAATCTGGATGAGCTGCCACCCTTAGCTGATATTCGCGAACTGGGTAAGATCAATGAAGAGCTTGAGCTAGAGAATACAGACTCAGAGCGGCCACTGGAAAATGACAAGCCAGCAGCCTCTACTGTGGAGCCTCTGGACCCAGGTCGTGACGAGGGTGAAAGTGTGGCCAATGAAGTGCTTGAGCCAAGCTTTGACCCTGATGTTGAAAGCTTGGAAACTCCAAGCGAAGCCTAAAAAAATTATTGTTTATCGATTGTCCTATTTTTCTTATTAAGAGTCATATTCATGAGTGAAAAACTGCAAAAAGTGCTGGCCCGAGCGGGTTTAGGGTCAAGAAGAGAGCTGGAGCAGTGGATTCAGAGTGGGCGCGTTCACGTGAATGGCTCTGTTGCAAAGCTTGGTGATCGCGTTGAAGCGACAGATCAGGTTAAGGTAGACGGGCATTCGGTTGCTATTTCGTCTGAGTTAGATACACGTCGTCGCGTGCTGGTTTATAACAAGCCTGAAGGAGAGGTGTGCACGCGTTCCGACCCAGAGGGCAGAACTACAGTGTTTAATAGCTTGCCCCGCTTAAAAGGGGAGCGCTGGATTGCTATTGGACGACTTGATGTTAACACTTCAGGCCTGTTGATGTTTACCACTGATGGCGGGTTGGCCAACCGTCTTATGCACCCTTCTACGCAAATTGAGCGAGAATATGCGGTAAGAGTGCAGGGAACCCCTAGCAATGAAGTGCTTACTAAGCTGACAGAAGGGGTTTTGCTTGAAGATGGTATGGCGCGTTTTGAGGATATTGTAGCGGGTGGTGGTAAAGGGCTTAACCAATGGTATTACGTTGTCATTCGTGAGGGCCGGAACCGTGAAGTGCGTCGTTTATGGGAATCACAGGGCATGCAGGTGAGTCGCCTGAAGCGTGTGCGTTTTGCCAATATTTTCCTTCCCCCTGATCTTAAGGCAGGAAGCTGGGTAGAGCTGGGGCGTGATGAAATAGAGCCCCTAGCAAAGTTAGCGGGCGTCGAAAACAAGCGGCGCCCCTCTCAGTACGGTAAAAAAATTACTGAAAAAGAATATAAAGCTGGTGCAAAAAAGAACCGTAAAAATAAACGTTAAGCACTTATAAATTTATTCGCAGGTGCCTGTAGCGAGGGGGGGGTGGTATCTCCCCATACTTGGTTTCTCCCATTCGTTTTGGCCAAGTAAAGCTGCTTATCCGCTCGTTCGATTAAAGTACTGGCAAGCTCATGTTTGCGTAGCGCTGCTGTGCCGATGCTAATGGTGAATGATACGAACTCTCCGCTGTCTGACTTAAGCCTAAGTTTTTCGACTGCTTTTCTGATGCGTTCCGCAATCACTATAGCGCCGTAGATGTTTGTGCTGTTCAGAATAAGAACGAACTCTTCTCCGCCAAAACGGAATACGGTATCGCTTGTTCGAGCGACAGCTTTCAGCTCTTCAACGAGGGTTTTTAACGCCTTGTCACCGAAGAGGTGACCATGCTGGTCATTGATGGATTTAAAATGATCGATGTCGAGAATAAGCAATGAAAGGGTGTGGTTGTGGCGATGTGCTAATTCAAACTCACGATCAAGACTTGCTTCTAGGGCCGCCCGGTTACCTGCTCCAGTGAGGTGGTCGGTTTGTGAGGAGAGCTTTAAGTGGCGAAAAGCCAGAGCATTTCGAAGTGAAAAGGCAAAGGTGTGGCTTAATTGTCTGATCTTCCTTTCATTCGACTCTTTAAATGTTTCTTGGCAACATATTGTGATGACTCCCAAAAAGTCCCTGTCTGCAAACAGTCGCTGTCCATAAGAAAATTCTGTGGTGGTGCCGATGGAAATTTCAATACTATTGTTGGGGCAAGAATAAAGAAGGCCCGTAATGTGATACTGGTCTGCCAGCTCCTCGAAGTACAGGTGTAATAATTCCTCCACCTCGAGGGTAGTGTGAAGCTTTTGGCTGAGTTGTAGTTGCTGGTATTGGAAAGATGCTCCAAGCGAGAGTTGTACTTCGTCGTTAGCGGCAAGTTCTCTAGTAACTTTTTTAATCTTGTTCGCATGGGGGCTATTAATCATCTTCGTTTTCATCCTCATCAACTTCTATTTACTTATCGACCGCGACAAAAACTGGTTTAGCGCCGCCTCTAAAGTAAATATTGAGCGATTTTTGTGCCAATATTTGGCCTTAGATTCCAAATGAATAAAATCTTAATAAGTAACAATTGTTTGTTATTAAAGGGAGGGGAGGCAAGGCGAGTTATAGGGCCAGGTTCATTTTTGTGAAGCTGAGGCTGGAGCCGAATGTGCCTAAAAATGCTTACCTTCCCTGGTTAGCAAAAATGACAGATTTACAAGTCTATGATTTAAAAGACTAATATAAATTGTCGAAAAGGCAAGTTATTGAAACTAAAGCTTGTTACAGTTTGTTAATAGTGACACTAATTCGCAAACTATTTGCTGGGCGCCTGGGCGTCAATAGATTGGCTGTGGGTGCCAATGCTGTCATCACCCATTAAATACAGATAAGCGGCAAGAATCTCCTCCGGCCGGCGAAGGCTTTCCGGGTTTTCTGCGGGGAAGGCCGATGAGCGCATGGCAGTAAGGGTAGCGCCGGGGTTAATGCTGTTCACGCGAACCTTCGAGGTATTCTCTAGTTCTTCAGCGAGCACTTGCATTAAACCTTCTACAGCGAACTTGGAGACCGAATAGGCACCCCAGTAGGCGCGACCTTTCCGTCCAACGCTGGAGGATGTAAATATCAATGACGCGTTATTCGCATTGCGCAGCAGCGGTAAGACTGCCTGGGTAAGCATAAAGGCGCTATTAACATTTACCTGCATCACTTTCTGCCATAACTCTTCTGGGTATTGTTCAATTGGTGTTAGCTCACCCAGTATGCCGGCGTTATGTAGCAGGCCATCGAGCTTGCCGAATTCTCGGTGAAGGATGTTGGCAAGTTCCTGGTAGTCGTGTTCGGCGGCATGGGCAAGATCCAGCGGGTAGATTGCAGGTTTGTTAAACCCAGCTTGTTCAATCTCATCGTAAACGGCTTCCAGTTTAGGGATGGAACGGCCCAGAAGAATAACAGTGGCCCCATGTTTGGCGTAGGCGATTGCTGATGCCTTTCCTATGCCATCGCTTGCGCCCGTAACAAGGATAACCTTGTCTTTGAGGAGGTTTTCAGGGGCTTGATACTCATGGGGTCTTAAGTCAGGCATAAGGACGCTTCTTTTACGTTATAAGGGATATAGGGGTAGTGTAACAGGCGAACTTAACGTTGTGTGGCGCTTTATTAAGTCCAGATATGTTCAGAGCTTCTATAAGAAGCAAATTTACAGCTGGCCTAATCTGCTTGTATGTTTCTTGCTTACCCAAAGATTTGCTTGTGAATATCCGCAGCGCTATTTGCCTGGTAAGTGGCTTGCCAGGATTCAGGCTTGTCATCTTCAGAAATATAACCAAAAAGGGCGGCAATGGTAGTCATTTTGGCGCTATGGCCAGCTTCTATGTCTCGCCGGTGATCACCCACGTAAATACTGTTTTGGGGGTGTGCATTGACGATGTCACAGGCTTTGAGCAGTGATTCAGGATGAGGTTTGGGTTTTGTTACCTGATCGGCGCAAACTAGAACTTTACACCGCTTAGATAAGGACAGCGTTTCTAATAAGGGGATGGTAAAACGGCTCGGTTTGTTGGTGACGATTCCCCATGGGATGCTTTTCTCTTCCAGTACTGAAAGCAAATCATTCATGCCCGGAAATAATCGGCTCGCCTGGCCAAGCTGACAGAGGTAGGCAGAAAGTAGCTTCTCACGGTAAGCTTCGAAGCCTTCGTCCCCTTCGGTTACACCAAAACCCAGTGTAACGAGAGCGCGAGCGCCGTTTGAGACCGTGTTGCGTATTTGCTCATCGGGCAGGGGGGGTAAGTCATATTCTTGCCGCAGCGCATTAAGCACCAGAATAAAATCCGGTGCGGTGTCGAGTAATGTGCCGTCAAGGTCAAATAGTACGGTTTCTGGGAACATTTAGGCTTCTGGTTTTTGGGTGTGAATAAGATAGTTAACGCTGGCATCGCGGCCAAGCTTGTAACGTTTCATAAATGGGTTGTAGGTCATGCCGCTGACTTCTGTAACGTTAAGCCGTGCAGCCCGGCTCCATTTACTTAATTCGGAAGGCCGAATCAGTTTTTTGTAGTCGTGGGTACCTTTGGGAAGCATGTTCAAAACATATTCCGCTCCCACAATGGCGAAAACAAAGGATTTTGGGTTTCGATTGATAGTGGAGAAAAATACGTGGCCACCAGGTTTGACGAGTTTTGCGCAGGCCTTGATCACTGAGGCGGGGTCGGGCACATGTTCAAGCATCTCAAGACAGGTCACAATGTCGTAGCTTTCTGGCTTCTGTTCTGCGAAAGCCTCGGCGGTGCTATGTAAATAGTTTACCTCTACGCCGCTTTCGAGTTTATGGAGTTTGGCGACCGCAAGGGGGGCTTCCCCCATGTCAATGCCGGTGACATGGGCGCCGCGTTTTGCCATGGACTCGGAAAGTATTCCGCCGCCACAGCCAATATCGATGACGGTTTTGCCATTTAAGCTGCAGCGTTCATCAATGTAATTCAGGCGAAGCGGATTGATGTCGTGCAAGGGGCGAAATTCGCTTTCGGGATCCCACCATCTTGATGCAATGGCTTCAAACTTAGCGAGTTCTGCGCGATCAATATTTTCTATTGTTTCAGTATCCATTTTCCCGTTTTCCCTGTTTATCAATATTTGAATGCGGCAATTTTTGCTTGCCAGGACTTTGCAAAAGTGAACGTATCATTTTCATTAATAAAGTTTAATTGTCGTTGATTCATGAGCTGTTTACCAGCTACCCAGGTGTCGGTGATATTTTCCCGTCCCGCAGAAAACACTATTTGTGATACAGGGTTATAAAGGGGCTGTAACTCGGGTGCTGAAAGGTCAATAGAAATGAGGTCGGCGGACTTTCCTGTGCAAATGCTGCCAATATCATCTGCTAGGCCCAATGCTTTAGCACCATTAATAGTAGCAAGCTTTAATGCTTCGTATGCTGGCAGGGCGGTGGGGTTATGGTCAACGAGTTTTGCCACCAGTGATGCGGTGCGCAGCTCTGAAATCATATCCAGGTCGTTATTACTTGCCGCACCGTCTGTTCCTAGGGCGACATTAATACCCTCCTCCTGTAGTTGATGAACTGGGCATAGGCCGCTCGCAAGCTTGAGATTGGATTCGGGGCAGTGGACAACATGGGCACCTGAGTTGGCGAGTAGGGATATTTCGATATCCGTAATCTGTGTCATATGTACGGCTTGAAATTGCGGAGAAAGTAAACCCAGGTTATTCAGCCTTTCTATTGGGCGTATTCCCGATTGCTTCAGAGCTTCCTCGACCTCGTGAGCGGTTTCGTTGACGTGCATATGAATGCCGCATTGATATTTTTTCGCAGTTTCCATGACTCTTTCAAGGGCTTTATCTGAAACGGTATACGGGGCGTGTGGACCAAGAGATACGCTGATTAAGGGGTGGTTCTCATGCTGTTTAAAAAGACTGATGCCTTTATCAAGATAGTCATCCGCAGACTCTGCCCAGGCGGAGGGAAAGTCTAAAACTGGCGTGTTCAAGCGGCAGCGAATATGGTTGCGTTCCGCGACGAGCGCCGTGGTTTCAGGAAAAAAATATTGGTCGCAGAAGGTGGTGGTGCCAGAGCGAATCATTTCTACGATGGCCAGCTCAGCGCCGTGTTCGACAAATTCGGGATCTACCCAGCTTTTCTCCGCAGGCCAAATATGATGATTGAGCCAGTCCATCAGTGCCAGGTCATCGGCTAAACCACGAAATAAGGTCATGGCGCTGTGACCATGGGCATTCACAAAACCGGGCAGCAAGGCGTGCTCTGGGCGGTGGATCGTTTCTTTGGCTTTGTACTGGTTGATGTGCGCGCAAGGTAGGATGTCGATGATTCGACCTTGGTGGATGACTACGGCGTGGTCTTCAAGTACGGCATCGGGTGACTCCATGGTAATGACCCAGCCGGAACAAATAATCAGATCTACTTCGGTGGAGGGTTGGGGAGGTATGTTTGTAGACATGTTGTCGCTCATTTTGCGGGTGCGGTGAGGTTTCGAGCTTGGCTTAGATTGGCGAGATTCGCTGCTAGCATAAGCGCTCCGCCGACGATCACTGCAAAATCAATGGCCTCATTGTAAATGAAAAAACCGACGAGGGTGATTAAAGGCAGTCTAAGAAAGTCCATTGTGACAACTGCGCTCAGCTCAGCTTCTTGTAAGGCTTTTGTTATACAGTAGTGGGCAGAGAGTGCGGTAACGCTTATGCAAGTGATCCATAACCAATGCTGAAAGCTTTGCGGCCATGTCCAATCAAAAATTGCGAAAGCAAAGCCGATGGGCAGTTGGATAAGGCACATATAAAAAAGAATGACAGAGGGCTCTTCCGTCTCGGACAGTGATTTGGTCGTAGAGTGAGAGATGGCGAAGAATAGAGCGGCACCAAGAACAATCAGGGCTGCAGGATTAAATAGGGTGAGGCCCGGCCTAATGATGATCAGAACACCGATCCACCCTGTTGCCAATACGCCGATTTTTTTCAGGGTGAACTTTTCGTTTAAAAATAGCAGCGCTAAAAGCGTTGCCCAGATGGGCATTGTGAACTCCAGCGCAAATACTTCCGCCAGAGGCAGCAATGTGATTCCCAAAAACCACCCATATTGACCAATAAAATGGGTGGTATTGCGCATGAGGTGACGTGTGAATCGCTCAGTGCTTAAGGGGCTAGGAGCGTGTTGGGTTTTAATAATGGCGGTCATTATCATCAGGCCTGTGAGGCTGCGAATGAACAAAAGTTGGGGTGTGGATATTTCGCCACTTAGCTCCCGAGCGCCAATAGCCATAAGGCAGAATGAAGCAAGGGTGCCTGTCATCCAATATGCGGACTGTCGCTTGTTTGTCGATTTTTCAGTTTTCATGGCGGGCCATTCTACTCTCCAAATGAATCATTATGCCTGCCCATTGGTGTGATTTGCTTTGCTGGGTTATCGCGCACTTGTTTCGGTTGCTCTTCGATCAAGAAATTAGCCTGAGCAGTGGCTTGTTGCCCTATGCTTTTGTACTAAGGTCGCGTCAGGATGATATTTCATTAAGCTCCTAAAACTATGGTAGAATTGTTCGGTTTAGCGGATCACCCTTGATTTGATTACCTCAAGTGCAAGTGCTAAAGGAACAGGGTGTGTTGGTAGTGATTTTTAAGTAGGGAGTGGGCACGATAATATGGCCGGAATTGCCAAAGAAATACTGCAGGTCAATATCGAAGATGAGTTAAAAAAATCTTATCTCGATTACTCCATGAGCGTCATCGTAGGCAGGGCGCTGCCTGATGTGCGTGATGGCCTTAAACCCGTTCACCGTCGTGTTTTATTTGCTATGCACGAGCTGCATAACGACTGGAACAAGCCCTATAAAAAATCAGCCCGTGTGGTGGGTGATGTTATCGGTAAATATCACCCCCATGGTGATTCAGCGGTTTACGACACCATCGTTCGCATGGCTCAGCCTTTTTCATTGCGCTATATGCTGGTGGATGGTCAGGGTAACTTTGGCTCTGTGGATGGCGACTCCCCTGCAGCGATGCGTTACACCGAAGTCCGCATGGCCCGAATTGCCCACGAGCTACTGGCTGATCTGGAAAAAGAGACGGTTAATTTTGTTCCTAACTACGATGATACGGAACAAATCCCCGAAGTTTTGCCGACCCGTGTACCAAACTTGCTGGTGAACGGTTCATCCGGTATCGCCGTGGGTATGGCGACCAATATACCGCCGCACAACCTCACTGAGGTGGTGAGTGCCACCCTGGCGTTGATGGATAACGAGGCGCTTACCATCGATGAGCTGATGGAATATATTCCTGGCCCTGATTTTCCCACCGCAGCCTTTATTAACGGTCGAGCGGGCATTCTCGAGGCGTATCGCACAGGTCGGGGTCGTATTTACATGCGAGCTCGCAGTGAAATTGAGGTGGACCCCAAAACAGATCGTGAAAGTATTATATTCACTGAGATTCCTTATCAGTTAAACAAAGCCCGCCTGATTGAGAAAATTGCTGAGCTGGTTAAAGATAAGAAGATCGAAGGTATTTCCGAGCTTCGTGATGAGTCTGATAAAGACGGCATGCGCATCGTTATCGAACTTAAGCGCGGTGAAGTCTCTGATGTTGTGCTGAATAACCTCTATACGCAGACACAGCTTGAGTCCGTTTTCGGTATTAACATGGTTGCGCTGGTTGATCAGCAGCCCAGAATTCTTAATTTGAAACAGATCCTGGAAGCCTTTATTTCGCATCGTCGCGAAGTGGTGACACGTCGAACTGTCTTTGAATTAAGAAAAGCCCGAGAAAGAGGCCATGTATTAGAAGGTTTAGCCATAGCGCTGAATAATATTGACCCGGTTATTGCTTTAATTAAGGCCTCCACTAATGCCGCAGAAGCCAGGGAGAAACTGGTTTCCCAAGGCTGGTCGCCAGGTGCCGTGGCAGATATGTTGGAGCGTGCAGGCAGTGGCGATATGTCCCGCCCTGAAAATCTTGAAGTTATATATGGTTTGCGAGACGGGCTCTATTATCTTTCTCCCGCCCAAGCCAAAGCTATTCTTGATTTACAGCTGCATCGATTGACTGGTCTCGAGCAGGAAAAGCTGGTTGCCGAATACGAAGAAATTCTCGAAGAAATTAAACGCTTGATTGCAATCCTGGCTGACCCAGTATTGCTGATGAAGGTTATACGCGAGGAACTGGAAGCCATCCGCGATCAATATGGTGATGAGCGCCGTACTGAAATCATTACCTCCCGTCGTGATTTAACCCATGAAGACCTCATTACTGAGGAGCATATGGTAGCGACGGTTTCTCATGGCGGTTACGCAAAAATTCAGCCGCTGGATACGTATCAGGCGCAAAAACGTGGTGGCCGCGGTAAGTCAGCGACAGCGATGAAAGATGAGGACTATATTGAACACCTTATTGTTGCAAGTACCCACGATACGATGCTCTGTTTTACCAGTCGCGGCAAAGTTTATTGGTTGAAGGTTTATCAGCTACCTCAGGCTGGGCGCGGTTCTCGAGGCAAACCTCTGGTGAATATCCTGCCATTGGAAGCTGACGAAAGAGTCACCTCGATTTTGCCGCTACGGGAATATGCCGAAGGGCAATTTGTATTTATGGCGACCAGTAAGGGCACTGTTAAAAAAGTCGCTCTGGAAGCATTTTCTCGTCCTAGACCAAGTGGCCTGATCGCAGTGGAGCTAGGCGAAGACGATAAACTAGTCGGTGTGGCGATTACCGATGGTACGCGGGATCTGTTGATGTTTAGCAGTGATGGTAAAGCCATGCGTTTCTCGGAAGAGCATGTTCGACCCATGGGGCGAACGGCCCGTGGTGTGCGTGGTATACGCTTATCCGATGACGCGAAGGTGATCTCTCTTATCGTGGTCGAGGAAAACGGCCAAGTACTTACTGCCAGTGTGAATGGCTACGGTAAGCGCACCCCAATGGATGAATTTCCACGTAAAGGTCGTGGCGGTCGCGGTGTGATTGCCATGCAAATGTCCGAGCGAAATGGTGAGTTAGTGGGGGCCGTGCAGGTTTTTGACGGAGATGAATTCATGCTAATTAGCGATCAGGGCACCTTGGTGCGTACTCGTGTGGATGAAGTGTCTCTGCAAAGTAGGAATACGCAAGGCGTAACCCTCATTAAAGTGGTCGAAGGCGAGCACCTGGTGGGTGTGGAGCGCATTGATGAACCCGAGGGCAGTGAGTCTGAAGGCGAGCTTGAGGCATCTTCCTCCGAGGGTGAGCAATCTGACGATTCCGAAGCAGGAAACCCTGATTCCGATGAGCAAAGTGAAAAAAACGAGGGTGACGAGGTATAAGCTCTCGTCACTTGATTGAGTATAAATAGGTTATTTGAACATGGCGCGATCGTATAATTTTTGTGCAGGGCCTGCGGCCCTTCCTCAAGCCGTTTTGGAGCGTGCACAGGCAGAGCTGCTTGACTGGCAGTCAAAAGGCATGGGCTCGATTATGGAAATGAGCCACCGTAGCAAGGAATTTGTAGCGGTGGCGGAAAAAGCCGAAGCAGATTTACGCACCTTGATGGCTATTCCTGAAAATTACAAAATTCTTTTTCTCCAGGGCGGGGCAAGTTCCCAGTTTTCAGCGGTACCTTTAAATCTGCTGGGCGAAAACAAAGGGGCGGATTATTTTAATACCGGTGCGTGGTCGAAAAAAGCCATAGTTGAAGCCAAGCGTTATACCTCGGTGAACATTGTAGCCAGTAGCGAGGTGGAGAACTTTACATGCGTTCCCCAGAAAAGCAGTTGGCAGTTAAGCCCTAATGCTGCCTACGTGCATTACACGCCGAATGAAACCATTGGGGGTGTGGAGTTTAGTGAAATTCCCGATGTGGGAAATGTGCCCCTCGTGGCCGATATGTCCTCAGCGATTTTATCCAAACCCGTGGATGTTAGTCGTTTTGGAGTGATATATGCCGGAGCACAAAAAAATATCGGTCCGGCTGGTCTCACAGTTGTAATCGTCAGAGAAGACTTGCTTGGGAAATCCTTGCCGGTTTGCCCAGCTATGTTGGATTACAAAACCGCAGCAGATAACGACTCCATGTACAATACGCCACCCACCTTTGCGTGGTATCTCGCAGGCTTGGTATTCGAATGGCTTTTAGATCTGGGAGGGCTTAATGAAATGGCTTCTATCAATGAGCGTAAAGCCAAAAGCCTTTACAGCGCGATCGATAACAGTGCTTTTTTTAGCAATCCCGTGGCCATAGAAAATCGTTCATTGATGAATGTGCCATTTATTCTGGCGAATAGTGGCCTGGACAATACCTTTTTGCAGGAAGCTGAGAAAGCTGGGCTGTTTAACCTGAAAGGGCATCGCTCTGTCGGAGGTATGCGCGCAAGTATTTATAATGCCGTACCGGAAGAGGCTGTGGATGCGTTAATCAGCTTTATGTCTGATTTTGAGAGACGTTACGGCTAACTGATGGGCGAAAAATGCCCAGATTACTACTTTAAATGAATTAAAGGTGCCTGCAGTAGGGTCTTGTCGATCTATAAGCTGGGTGCGAAGGTTGGAATCATGACGGATAAAGTAAGCGCGGGCTTACTGAAGCTGCGAACCGAAATTGACGATATTGACAATAAACTACAACTACTTCTGAATCGTCGAGCAAGCTGTGCTCTGGAAGTTGCAAAGGTTAAGTCTGGTGAAGCAGTAAACGGTGCCCCGATTTTATTTTATCGCCCTGAGCGTGAGGCACAGGTTTTGCGTAATGTGATGCAGCGTAACCAAGGGCCACTTGGCGATGAGACCGTTGCCCGCTTATTCAGGGAGATCATGTCAGCCTGCCTGGCGCTTGAGGAGCCGATGAAAATTGGTTTTTTGGGGCCAGAAGGAACCTTCACCCAAGAGGCGGCACTCAAACATTTTGGCCATAGTGTCGTGAGTGTGCCTTTTTCTTCTATTGATGAAGTCTTTCGCGAAGTCGAAGCGGGTGCTGTAAATTACGGCGTCGTTCCCGTTGAAAACTCCACAGAAGGTGTTGTAAACCATACATTAGACAGTTTTTTTGATTCGACACTCAGTGTATGTGGTGAGGTTGAGCTGCGCATACACCACCACTTGCTTATTCCAGAAGGGCGAAGCAGGCAAAGCATTAAAAAAATCTATTCCCATCAACAGTCTTTAGCGCAGTGCCGCAAGTGGCTGGATGGGAACTGGCCGAATGTAGAGCGAGTAGCCGTGAGTAGTAATGCTGAGGCGGCCCGTTTAGCGGCCAGCAAAGAGGGCGTCGCGGCGATCGCTGGTGATATGGCTGCTGAACTGTACTGTTTGGGTAAAGAATCCTCCAATATCGAAGATAACCCTAGCAATACCACGCGCTTTTTGATTATTGGGGCAGATAGTGTGCCCGCATCCGGTTGCGATAAAACCTCTATTTTAGTTTCGACTCGGAATCAACCAGGTGCGCTATATCGCGTGCTGGAGCCTTTTCATCGCTTCGGTGTTAGCCTGAGTCGAATCGAAACTCGTCCAGCGAAAGTGGGTACATGGAGTTACGTATTTTTTATTGATTTTGAGGGGCATGTTGAAGACGAAGCCCTCCAGGATCTGCTTGGCGCATTATCGGAAGAGGTGAGCGATTTGCGTATTCTGGGCTCTTACCCCCGAGCGGTACTTTAGCACCGTGTTTTGTGAAATAAAAAATAAGGGTAAGCCCTATGAGTTGTGATTACTTTTCATTAGCTCACTCCGGTGTTCAATCCTTGCGCCCGTATCAACCGGGCAAGCCGATTGAGGAGCTGGAACGGGAGCTTGGTATTTCCGGCATTATCAAGCTTGCGAGTAATGAAAACCCCAGCGGCCCCGCCGAATCCGTTTGCTCTGCTTTATCCGATGTGATGCCTGATTTGAGTCGTTACCCCGACGGGAATGGCTTTATGCTGAAAAGCGCGTTACGAGATAAATTAAAGATTAAGGCAGAGCAGATCACCCTAGGCAATGGCTCTAACGATATTTTAGATTTATTGGCGCGCACTTTTGCTGATCCAGGCAAGGAGGTTATTTTTTCCGAATATGCCTTTGCTGTGTATCCGATTGTGACTTTGGCAGTCAATGCAACTCCGGTAGTCATTCCTGCTCAACGCTGGGGTCATGATCTTGATGCTATGGTTAACGCCATTAGTGATAAAACAGCATTAATTTTCCTGGCTAACCCTAATAATCCAACTGGCACCTATTTCGATAAGCCCATATTTGAAACGTTTATGAATAAGGTGCCAGATCATGTGGTTGTGGTGCTCGACGAGGCTTATTTTGAGTACGTGGAAGAAGCAGATTATCCTAATGGTCTCGCTTACCTTGATCGTTATCCCAACCTTGTTGTAACGCGCACCTTTTCTAAAGCCTACGGTTTGGCGGGTTTGCGAGTGGGTTATGGTGTCTCAAACCCAGATATTGCCGATTTACTTAATCGTGTTCGCCAACCTTTTAATGTCAGTCTGCCTGCTATCGTGGCGGCCACGGCCGCTCTGAATGATGCGGCTTATTTGCAACGATCTGTTGAAATGAATAGACGGGGCCTTGCTCAGCTGGAGAGGGGGCTCTCCGGCTTAGGTTTGGGTTACATCCCGTCTGTTGGAAACTTTATTACGGTGGATTTTGAAAAGGATGCCACAGAGCTTGATAAACGCTTGTTGAAAAAAGGCGTTATTGTTCGCCCCGTTGCTAATTATAGGATGCCTAGCTGTTTGCGGGTGAGTGTTGGTTTAGCAGAAGAGAACGAACGATTTCTGTCTGCTCTGAAGGAGAGCCTTTAAGTGTCAGCGGTTGCACAGGGCCGCCCTCTGTCAAAAGTAGTTATTATTGGTCTGGGGCTGATCGGTAGTTCTTTCGCGCGGGGTCTAAAGAAATGGCAGCTCTGTGAGCAGATCGTGGGGTGTGCGAGGTCTTCTTCAACCTTAGAGCAAGGTTTGGCTTTGGGTGTGGTTGACGCGGTTGAGACAGATTTGGGGCGAGCCGTTCAGGGCGCAGACTTGGTTTTTCTTTCCATGCCCATTGGTGCGACCGAAAAGATTCTTTCATCCATTGCTCCTCATTTGGGTAAGAACACGATTGTTACCGATGCAGGTAGCGTAAAAGGTTGTGTCGTTGAGGCGGCCAAGCGTGTCTTCGGTACGGTTCCGGAAAACTTTATTCCTGGGCATCCAATTGCGGGGTCTGAGCAAAGTGGTGTTGCAGCCGGAAAAGTGGACTTATTTCTTCACCATAAGGTTATTCTTACACCTGTCAGTGGGCACTGCCCCAAAGCTGTATCGAAAGTCAGTGAGCTATGGGAGGCAATGGGCGCAGAGGTAATCTTAATGCATCACGATGCCCACGATAAGGTTCTGGCAGCAACAAGTCACTTGCCACACTTGCTGGCCTACTCCTTGGTGGATACGCTGGCAAAAGATGACGAAAACCTTGAAATATTTCGTTACGCCGCAGGAGGCTTTCGAGATTTCACCCGTATTGCTGCCAGTGACCCGGTTATGTGGCACGATATATTTTTGGCAAACCGTGCGGCTACGCTTGAGGTGCTTGACCAGTTTACGGAGGGTCTGGCTCATATCCGGGCTGCAGTAGATACTGCTAATAGTCAGGATATGCTGGGAGTCTTTACCCGTGCTCAAGCGGCGAGAGAGCACTTTTCAACCATTTTAAGTCAACGAGCCTATTTAGAGTCTATGTCTGAGTCCATAAAAGAAAAGCAAGCAACGTTTATTTTACAGCCTGGCGAGCAGGTGTCGGGAACCTTGCGTGTGCCTGGTGATAAGTCCATCTCTCATCGCTCCATTATTCTCGGCTCCATTGCAGAAGGAGAAACAGATGTAGAGGGTTTTCTGGAGGGTGAAGATGCTCTGGCAACGTTGCAGGCATTTCGTGATTTAGGCGTGGTTATTGAAGGCCCTCACAACGGTAGAGTTAAAGTCTACGGGGTGGGCCTGAAAGGGCTTAAAGTGCCTCCTGGTGATTTATATTTAGGGAATTCCGGGACATCTATGCGCTTGCTCGCGGGTTTGCTATCGGCGCAGGATTTTTCCGTTACTTTAACGGGAGATAAATCACTTTCAAAGCGTCCTATGGGGCGAGTGGCTGATCCGCTTCGAGAAATGGGGGCGCATATAACTACAGAGCAGGATGGCTCCCCGCCACTGGCGATTAAAGGAAACCCATGCCTATTCGGAATCACCTACAAAATGCCTGTTGCCAGTGCCCAAGTGAAGTCGTGTTTATTATTAGCTGGCTTATATTCCGATAGTACAACGGTCGTAGAGCCTGCGCCCACTAGGGATCATACTGAGCGCATGCTGCGTGGTTTTGGTGTCTCGGTAGATCAGAAGGGTGATACGGTGACATTGCAGGGTGGTCAGACCTTAAAAGCTTGCTCCATTGATATTCCTGCCGACATATCATCAGCGGCATTTTTTATGGTGGCGGCGAGTATTGCTAAAGATTCCGAGATTCTTCTTGAGCACGTAGGGATCAATCCCACTCGCACCGGAATTATTGATATTTTGCGCTTAATGGGAGCCGATATCAGCGTGCAAAATGAGAAACAGGTTGGTGGCGAACCCGTTGCAGACCTAGTGGTTCGAAGTGCTGACCTTAAAGGTATCGATATTCCAGAGCGCTTGGTTCCTTTGGCCATTGATGAGTTTCCCGTTTTATTTATAGCTGCTGCTTGTGCGCAGGGGGTTACGCGCTTAACTGGAGCAGAAGAGTTGCGGGTGAAGGAAAGTGATCGTATACAGGTGATGGCAGATGGTTTGCTAGCATTAGGGGTCGATGCGGAAGCAACCCCCGACGGAATTATAATTCAAGGAAAAGGCAGTGATCAGGCTGGAGTATTCTCTGGTGGTTGCGTTGAGAGCCATGGTGATCATCGCATCGCCATGGCTTTTTCAGTTGCTTCGCTTCGGAGTCGTGGCGAAATCCAGGTGGCTAACTGTGCAAATGTAGCCACTTCGTTTCCATCATTTGTCAGTCAAGCCCAAAAAGTTGGCTTAAAGATTGTGGCTAAAGACGCATAATATTGTCCCTGCCGTAGTTATAAGGAGTTCGTATGGCGAAAAAAGAACCCAAGACCACTCCAGTGGTCACGATTGATGGCCCCGGCGGTGCAGGCAAAGGGACTATTTCCCAGCTGCTGGCTAAAGAGTTGGGGTTTCATCTGCTTGACAGTGGCGCGCTCTACCGAGTTCTGGCTTTGTCTGTTGATAACCATGGCATAGGCCTTGATGACGAAGAAGCCCTTGGTATTTTGGCGGAGCATATGGATGTTCAGTTTGGCGCCTCTGATCCAGAGTCTCCCGTAGAAATAGTGCTTGAGGGGGAGGTGGTGACTCAGGCGATTCGTCAAGAGTATGTTGGTCAGCTAGCCTCAAAGGTGGCCACAATACCATTAGTTCGAAGCGCACTTTTAACACGCCAGCGTTGTTTTAGAGAACCGCCTGGGCTTATAGCGGATGGTCGTGATATGGGCACGGTGGTTTTTACCGACGCAACCTTAAAAGTGTTTTTAACCGCTAGTCCAGAAGAGCGTGCGCAACGCCGGTATCAACAGTTGAAAAATAGCGGGAATGATGTTAGCCTCCCGCGCCTTGAGGCGGCTATTCGTGCTCGGGATGAGCAAGATACAAACCGTATCATTGCACCCTTGAAGCCTGCAGACGATGCGCTGATATTGGACAGTACTGATTTGAGTATTGATCAAGTGTTTCAGCAGATTTTGCATGCGACGAAACAGCGCCTCTAGACAGTGCTTGGAAGTTCATCTAATTCCAGCTACTACTTAATCTTTTTTCGATGCGCCTTGCTTGTAGATAACCAGCAAAAAGCAAGGTTTGTCATTATTAAACCAACCCGTACTTGCTGGTGAGTATGGTTTGCTAGGGTATTGCAGAATACCCGCAAAAGAACAGGAACGAAAATGAGCGAGAGTTTTGCCGAACTATTTGAAGAAAGTATAAAGGAGCTTGACGTCACCCATGGTGCCGTTGTGAAAGGCCTTGTGGTTGCCATTGATGATAACTGGGTAACTGTCCATGCAGGCCTTAAGTCAGAGGGTGTTATTCCTCGTGAAGAATTTTTTAATGAAAAACGTGAACTGGAAGTCGCTGTTGGTGATGAAGTTGATGTTTGCATTGAGACGCTTGACGATGGTTTTGGTGAAACCCGCCTTTCTCGTGAAAAAGCGAAGCGTGCAGAAGCATGGCGTCGTTTGCAAAAAGCACATGATGACGAAGAAATTGTTACAGGTATTATTAACGGCAAGGTTAAGGGTGGCTTTACAGTAGAAGTCGATACTATTCGTGCCTTCCTTCCCGGCTCTCTCGTTGATGTTCGCCCAGTTCGCGATACTCTGCACCTTGAAGGAAAAGAGCTTGAATTTCGTGTTATCAAGTTAGATGAGAAGCGTAACAACGTAGTTGTTTCTCGACGCTCTGTGCTTGAGACGGAAAACAGTGCCGAGCGTGATGCGCTGTTGGAAAGTCTGCAAGAAGGTATGGAAGTAAAAGGTATCGTTAAGAACTTGACTGATTACGGTGCTTTCGTTGACCTTGGTGGTGTAGATGGTCTGCTTCACATTACTGATATGGCTTGGAAGCGTATCAAGCACCCAAGTGAAATTGTTGCTATTGGCGACGAAATCAACGTGAAAGTACTTAAGTTTGATCGTGAGCGTAATCGCGTATCGCTTGGCTTGAAGCAACTTGGTGAAGATCCATGGGAAGCACTAACTAAGCGTTTTCCAGAAGGCCAGGTAGTTAAAGCAAAAATCACCAACTTGACTGACTACGGCTGTTTTGCTGAGCTTGAAGAAGGTGTTGAAGGCTTGGTTCACGTTTCAGAAATGGATTGGACTAATAAGAATATCCACCCTTCGAAAATAGTCGATATTGGTCAAGAAGTGGATGTTATGGTTCTGGATATTGACGTTGAGCGTCGTCGTATCTCCTTGGGAATCAAACAATGCGTACCGAATCCTTGGGAAGAGTTCTCTTCCAAGTTCAACAAAGGTGACAAAATCAGCGGTAAAATCAAATCAATCACTGATTTTGGTGTTTTCATCGGCCTTGATGGCGGCATAGATGGGCTTGTGCATCTTTCTGATATTTCCTGGGATGAAACAGGTGAAGAAGCTGTACGTAAGTACAAGAAGGGTGACGAGCTTGAAACGGTTATCCTTGCTGTTGATCCTGAGAGAGAGCGTATTTCACTGGGCGTTAAGCAGCTAATAGCTGATCCATTCCTTAACTATGTATCTGTTAATGAGAAAGGTACTATTGTTAAAGGTGTTGTTAAGGAAGTCGACGCAAAAGCTGCTATTATTGAGCTTGTGGGTGGTGAAGATAACGTTGAAGGCACCCTGAAAGCTTCTGAAATCAGTCGAGACCGCGTAGAAGATGCGACCACTTGCTTAAAAGTAGGCGAAGAAGTGGAAGCTAAAATTACTGGTGTAGACCGCAAGAATCGCGTGATCAACTTGTCTATTAAGGCGAAAGATAATGATGACGAGAAGGCTGCAGTAGCAGAGCATAATGATCAAGACGAATCTGCTCCTAAAACTGTGGGTGACTTGATCAAAGCCCAGATGGATAAGTAAGCGTAATTGTTAGGAGGTTTAACCCTTGACTTGAGTTGACGGTTAAACCTCTAGCCAAACTTATTACCCTTGGAGCCAGCGGAATGGCAATAACAAAGTCAGACTTAATCGAGCGCTTAGCTGCAAAGCAGCCTCAATTCACCTCTAAAGATGTTGAATTGGTGGTGAAGACACTGTTAGATGATATGTCTGAAAGGCTAGCGATTGGTGGGCGTATCGAGATAAGGGGCTTTGGCAGTTTTTCACTGCATTATCGCGAGTCCCGCGTTGGGCGTAATCCGAAAACGGGTGAACAGGTAGATTTATCTGGTAAGTACGTTCCTCACTTTAAACCTGGAAAAGAGCTGCGAGAGCGGGTTGATTCCGCAAAATAAACACCTTATCGTATAATCCTTTATCCCCGTGAGCTGCCGCAGTTATTGGATGACGCTGTTTTTCTTTCTGCTGCTGGAAGGTTCCTCCTGCCTAGATAACTTTTTCCTTGCTCGGAGACTTTAGCGTCTTCTTTATTTTGAAAATGCTCGTTATTCGGAGTAAATAAATGAAAGCACTCTCTTTGTTTACCGTTACTATTGCTTTGATTTTTTCAGTGGGTTTGGCGCTAGTTTTGGCTATCTCTAATCCAGAGCAGGTAACGCTGCTGATCGGCTTTTCCGAGATTAAAACGACCCCTGGTCAATTGCTTGTTTATGCTTTCGCCCTTGGGGCGGTCATCGGCTTAATGGCTATGTTGGTTTCTATTATTTCTAGCCAAGTTAAAGTGGGTTTTCTGCAATATCGTTTAGAAAAACTTCAATCCGAACTGGACAGTATTAAGGCCAATGGCCTAAGGGAAAACATTTAATTCGGCTGGGAAAATCTTCGTTATATCCATTGTTTAAGGAATTTATGCCCGCATCAGATCCCAAAATAATTGTTGCTTTAGATTCTCCTGGTTCTAAGCAAGCGCTTAAACTTGCGGATCAATTAGACCCCCAGGCATGCCGTTTAAAAGTTGGTAAGGAGCTTTTTACCGCTGCCGGGCCCAGTGTAGTGCGAGAGCTGCACAGTCTCGGTTTTGAAATCTTTCTCGATCTTAAATTTCATGATATTCCCAATACGACAGCAAATGCCTGCGCCATGGCTGCAGAGCTGGGTGTTTGGATGGTAAACGTGCACGCATCAGGTGGCAGAGCGATGATGGAGCGCTGTGTTGAGGAGCTTAGTGGCTTCGGTGCTGATCGCCCTCGTTTAGTAGGTGTAACTGTTTTAACAAGCCTTAATGAAGCCGAGTTAAAAGAGGTAGGGGTCTCACGTAGCCCCAATGAGCAGGTTTTGCTTTTAGCGCAATTAGCACAGTCGTCTGGGTTGGATGGGGTGGTTTGCTCCGCACAAGAAGCGCAACAACTGCGTCAGCATCTGGATGACTCTTTTTTGTTGGTGACGCCAGGAATTAGGCCAAAAACATCTGATACAAACGACCAAAAAAGAATAGCCACTCCTTCGGAAGCACTTGAGTCAGGGGTGAATTATCTTGTTATCGGACGCCCCATTACCCAAGCAGAAAACCCCAGGTTAGCCTTGTTGGACATAAATAATGAAATTCAGCTGGCAGGACATTAAGGCTTTTTTGTATTGCTGCGCTCTGCCTGCTACTTGGTGAGACCCTTACGGGACACTTGGTGTTCAGCATATTCTTAATATCCTATATTCCAGCATTCATAATAAATACTACCAGTTTGTTGGGGTATTATTTCGCAGGGTTTTTTCTGCCTATTATTTAAGCTTCTCTTGCTGTTTAAGACACGGCGTAACAACTTAAAAATTCAGGAGAGAAGTAGCATGACTATCGTAAGAAAATTATTAGTAACGGTTTCTTTGGCCTTCAGCATACTGTGTTATTCAGGCTATCTTACTGCGGCGCCATTAGAGCTAATGCAGGAAAGTCACAACAAGGAAATGATTACGTTTAATATTAATACTGCCGATGCTGAAGTTATTGCGGATCTGATGAACGGGGTAGGCCCCAAAAAGGCACAAGCGATAATAGAGTATCGCACTGCAAATGGGCCATTTACAAATTTGGAAGGGCTGCTTGCTGTGAAGGGTATTGGAAGTGCGACAATTGCTAAAAATAAAGAGCTTGTTGTTTTTAATTAGGGACTCCCTTGATAAGGGTTTTTCTGGCCTGAGCGATACGGGGGAGTTTCTTTCTTCCTGATTGTGATTGCTTAGGCCTTTTTAGCTTTGGTGGGACGATGTTAGCACCAATGCACTTGCTGTGCTCATGGGGCAGGCTCTAGGCGCTTTTAGGCGAGCTCTTGCCGCACCTGGAAAATTTTAAAAGGTTCTCATCTCGAGCCGTATACGGCGCTTACGCCCAATAAGGTGAGCACGAATTTTAAAAATTTCCTATGCGCGCTAATATCCTGCGCATCTTTTTCGCACCTTTATGCCCTCGGTGTGCAATTGAGGTTTCTAGGTCAAAACATTCCTTTTTTGTGGTGGAAACAGTTAGGTTCTTGTTATGAAAGTTTATTTTTATACGACACTTGGCTGTCATTTATGTGAGCAGGCGGCTGAGCTGCTGAGTGCCCTTGATATCAGCCAGTACACTCAGGTTGAAGTTCATGATATTGCCGACTCTGATAGTTTAATTAAAATTTACGGTGAAAAAATTCCTGTACTATTACGGCTTGATACGAAAGAGGAGCTGTGCTGGCCTTTTGATCAGCCCTTGTTAAAGAGATTTCTCGAAGTCGTAAAATAAAATGCTTCTATGCTTCTTTATTCTAGTCGAAGGTCGGCTGGCTATTCGAAAGCAGCTGCCTGGTATTCATTTGACCAGTTTACAACGTTGTCAATTTCATCAATGAGTGCTTTTATTTCGAAACCTATTTTTTCTTTTTTGTCCGGGGAATTATTTAGCAGTATCTCCGTTGCTTGGGCCTGGAGTCGCAATCTAGGTACTCCGCAATAACGCGTAGCGCCGTGCATACTATGGACAATGTCCAAAAGGGCGCTGGGATCACTTTTCTGAGTTAATAGTTTTTCGCGATCTTTTTTAATTGATATGATCAGTTTTTCAAACATCTCTTTTGCCAGTGATACTTTTCCTCCAACCAATTGAATGCTTTCCGTGATATCCACTATAGGGTTGATACCGGATGAGCCTTCTTTTAGCGGCGCACTTATATTTTGTTCGTACAGGGTGTTGGCACCTAGGTGGCCACCAGTTAAAGTTGGATTTGTCCACTTGGTGATAATTTGATAGAGCTGATTTTCATCAACGGGTTTTGTAATGCAATCGTCCATTCCAGCAGAAAGTAAAAGCCGCTTCTCATCTGACATAGCGTGGGCAGTTAGCCCAATGATTGGGAGGTGTTTGTCTCTATTTTCGTTTCTCCTGATGATTTTGGTGGCTTCCAAACCGTCGAGATCCGGCATTCTATAATCCATGAAAACCAGATCAAAACTATTTTCCTCAATGAGTCGAACTGCCTTATTTCCCGAGTCGCAGGCAGTTACATCTGCTCCTAGTTGGCCAAGAAAAATACAGAGTAACTGCAAGTTGGTCTGAGTGTCATCTACAGCTAAAATCCTCGGAGGCGTGCTGAATTTTGCCTGTTTGGGGTCGTTGTGTTCAAGTGCAATAATTGATGTACGTTTTAATAAAGCTTGCAAGGTCTTTAGGGTTTGTAAAAACCTCAGAGGTTTATGCAGCACTGCAGAGGCGCTTTTATCGAGCAGGGCTTGAAACGTTGCCTGGGTCTGGCCATGATTAATCACGATCACCCGACAATTTAGAGTTTTTTCAATGTTTTCAATAGTAATGGGTATTATCGGGCTGCCTTCCTGGGGGAAGTTGAGGCTCATTATTGCTGCATGAAATGGGTTTTTTTTGGCAATACTATTGCGGATGCCAGAAGTAAAATCATCCAGCAGTTCGTATTCCTCATAGTAAATATCTAGTTGTTGCAGCTGTTGTGCGATAGCAAGTCTTGAGGTCGGGTTCTCATCATACAGGGCAATGCGCTCATCGCTGAAGACGATAGGACTGGGAGGTTTGTCTCCCATTGGGTCTTTGCGAACACGGAAAGTGAACCAGAAAACCGCCCCCTTGTCTGGCTCACTGATGCATCCAATTTCCCCTCCCATCAGCTGGGTAAGATGCTTTGAGATAACGAGCCCTAGGCCGGTGCCGTCTTTGCTTGTATTTTTGCTGCTGTTCAGCTGGTTAAATGCCTGAAATAGTGAATTTTGTTCTTTTTGGCTTAGGCCTTGTCCCTGGTCGCTGACACTTATTTTAATCAGGCTGGAAGTGTTTGTATCAGATTGAAGCATGGTGCGGATGACGATGTTGCCGTTATCGGAAAACTTAATGGCATTATTCATTAGGTTGGTGACGATTTGTTTAACGCGGAAAGCATCTCCTACCATGTATGTAGGGGTGTCCGAATAATATAAGGGAATAAGTTCAAGTCGCTTTTCTTCAGCCAGTGGTGCGAGCATGTCGGCAACTTCTTCAATAACTTCACGCAGATTAAAAGTGCTTTGGTCGATTTCAAGTTTCCCAGCTTCAATTTTTGAAAAGTCTAGTATGTCGTTGATAAGGGCAAGTAGCCCATTTGCCGATTGCTGGATGATGGCCACTTGTTCTTGCTGGCGAGAGGCTAGGCTGGATTTTGCCAGAAGTTTGGTAAAGCCGATGATGCCATTCAGCGGCGTACGAATTTCATGGCTCATATTTGCGAGAAATTCGGATTTTATTGCACTGGTTTTTACGGCTTGTTTTCGAGCTAAATCCAGCTCAATATTTTGTATTTCAATCGTTTCGAGGGTTTCAGTGATGTCGTCGTTTGCCAGCTGCATGCTTTTCATCAGTTCTTCCTGTGACTGCTGTAGCGCATACGCCATAGAGTTGAACTCGGCTTCGAGTACGCCAATATCACCAGGGCTTTCAACTCGCAGAGCTGCCTTAAAGTTGCCTGCTTTGAGTGCAGAAAAAGCATGACTGAACTTGTTAATCAGGGTTTCCAGCTGGTGTGCGCGTTGAAAAATAATGGCTAGGTGTAAAAGCCAGCTAAGGAGAACGATGACCAGAACAAGAGTGAATGCTTGGTAGCGCTTAACGGTCGTGGCATGGGAGGGGATTTCAATTTCAATCCAGCCCCAGTTTTTGTCGGAACTATTTTTGGATGAAGAGCTTATTGGGCTGAGAAGGTCTTCCCGTAGTGGGGTTGAAAAGCGCAGTGAACTAAGGGTGGCTGTGTGATGGGCATTATCACGGAGCGTATTGCCGTCACTTTTAGGCGGGCTCATTTCTGGCCCAGCTTTTGCTACAGCCTGCTGTTTGTCGTTATAGATCGTAACGGATGTCGCGTGGCTGTGGTTAAGAATGTAGTAAGCGATGGCCTGTACGCTGTCTTCAGGTGCGCTGTTTAAAGATATTTGTACCAAGTAGCTGAAGTTATTTAGAGTGCTAATCCCCTCGCTTATTTGAGATTTCCCTATATCGTGAAGGCGAAGTGAGAGAAAGCTTGATCCTAGGATGGTGCTAAGAAGCAAGGTGGGAATAAGGCTAAAGATTAGGTGGCGTGTGCGTGTGCTAAATTTTTGCAAGGACCGTTGTTCTCCGGTGCGCAATAATTAGTTCATATGTCTTTGAACTCTAGGCACCTTTGTGAGTAATAGGTTTATCTCTATAAATAACAACATACCTTAATGCTAGATGCTTTCCCACTTTTACTGCCTCTGCCCTGTCAAACCAAATCTTTAAATGGCTTAATAGGTATTTACGGTGTAAAGAGGGCGTTTTTTAGTGACTTAGCTTGGGATAGTTCTACTATCTAAGGTAAAATTGGCAGTTATGAATTATCCAACCATAGAAGATTATGTCGGCAACACCCCCCTAGTAAGGCTGCAACGCCTGCCAGGGGAAACCACAAATACCATTCTAGTGAAGCTGGAAGGTAATAACCCTGCTGGATCGGTTAAGGATCGTCCTGCCTTGAGCATGATTGCCTTGGCTGAAGAGCGTGGTGATATTAAGCCTGGCGATGTCTTAATTGAGGCCACCAGCGGTAATACTGGCATCGCCCTGGCCATGGCAGCGGCAATAAAAGGTTATCGCATGATCCTGATTATGCCTGACAATATGAGTGAAGAACGTCGCGCAGCCATGTCCGCCTACGGCGCTGAGCTCATCAGCGTTAGCAGGGAGGAAGGCATGGAGGGCGCGCGTGATCTCGCGGACGCCATGCAATCAAGGGGTGAAGGGATTGTATTGGATCAATTTTCTAACCCCGATAACCCCATTGCCCATTATGCTGGAACGGGCCCTGAACTATGGCAGCAAACACACGGTGAAATCACGCACTTTGTTAGCGCTATGGGAACCACGGGTACGATTATGGGGGTTTCTTCCTATCTAAAAGAAAAAAAATCTGATATTCAAATTGTCGGCCTGCAGCCAAAAGAGGGGGCATCAATTCCCGGAATTCGTCGCTGGCCTGAGGCTTATCTGCCTAAGATATTTGAGCGTAATCGTGTAGATCAAGTCATAGATATTGACCAGGTAGATGCAGAGCAGACCATGCGCGCGCTTGCTGAAAAGGAAGGGATATTTTGTGGGGTGTCTTCAGGAGGCGCAGTAGCTGGCGCGTTGCAGCTATCCAAAAGCCTTCACAATGCGGTTATTGTGGCAATTATTTGTGATCGCGGTGACCGTTACCTTTCAACGGGTGTTTTCAATAAAACCTAGCAGGCTGTAAAAAGCCAAGCGAGAAACCTCCACCATACGAGTGTGGCAAGCCTGGGTTGCCAAGCTGAATACCTAGCTTTGGTTTTCTTAATCGAGCCCGCAGTAAAACCACTCACTCAATTTTTTAAAGATGTATATTCATGGCAAAACGAAGACGTAAAAGAAAAGCTCTGCCCACTGAGCCTGTAACCGTTACCATTGAAAGCCTGAGTCATGATGGCAGAGGCATTGCCCGTGTGGAAGGCAAAACCCTTTTCGTAGATGGCGCACTGCCAGGCGAGGAGCTTGAGTGCACCTACTCCT
The DNA here is from genome assembly GCA_002366835.1 of Gammaproteobacteria bacterium UBA3067. GTDB lineage: Bacteria > Pseudomonadota > Gammaproteobacteria > Pseudomonadales > UBA3067 > UBA3067. The sequence continues at coordinate 13,815 of DFBZ01000047.1, read as the reverse complement.
TTGTTGGCAGCCGTTATTCTGAGGCGCAGGCTAGCAAAGTCCTAACAGCATCTCCTGAACGAGTCGAACCGCACTGTGCAAAAGCCAATGTTTGCGGAGGCTGTAATTTGCAGCACATGTCATCTAGCCAGCAGATTATATCCAAGCAGCAGACTTTATGTGAGCAGTTTGCACACTTTGGCGGAATTGAATCGCCTCCACTGATAGAGCCATTGCTGGGTGAAGTTTGGGCTTATCGCCGTAAGGCACGTCTTGGTGTCAGATATGTCCCAAAGAAGGGGGGCGTTTTGGTGGGTTTTCGTGAAAAACGAAACTCTTTTATTACGGATATTGATGAATGCCCGGTATTGGATAAGCGTGTTGGTGAACTCATTACCCCGCTGCGTCAACTACTGGCAGGTCTTGAGGCAAAGGCCAGTATTCCTCAGATTGAAGTTTCCCTTGGTGATATAAACGGCGCCTTGGTGTTTAGGCACCTTGAGCCACTGTCGGACGAAGACAAACTTTGTTTGAGTGAGTTTGGCGCTACTCACCAGCTTTGGATCTACTTGCAGGCGGCAGGCCCTGACTCGGTGCATCGTATCTATCCTGATGAGCAGAATGACTACCTGAGCTACGAATTCCCCGAGCTGTCCCTCCAGATGTTGTTTCATCCAATGGACTTTACTCAGGTCAATGCCTCTATCAATCAAACAATGGTGAAACGTGCTCTGGATTACCTTGAGCTTAAAGAGGGTGACCGCGTACTGGATCTTTTTTGTGGTCTCGGCAATTTCACTCTGCCCATTGCGAAGCATTGTAACGAGGTGATTGGGGTTGAAGGCAGTGATGCTATGGTAAAACGGGGCGAAATGAATGCCTCTCACAATGGTATCAATAATGCGCGTTTTTTTAGTGCTGACCTTACCAAAGACTTTCGGGAACAGGATTGGTCGAAGGGTGGTTTTGATAAAGTTTTATTGGATCCGCCTAGGTCAGGCGCCCTGGAAGTTGTAAAAAATATTTCACTGTTAGGCCCACAACGTATTGTGTACGTCTCTTGCAACCCAGCAACGCTCGCCCGAGATGCCGGAGAGCTGTGTCGATTGGGCTATACCTTACTCAACACCGGAGTGATGGATATGTTTCCCCATACAGCCCATGTTGAATCTATCGCGGTATTTGAAAAGTAATGGTTAAAATTCGCGAAGAGCACTATATCCATGCTGATGGTGAAATAGACCTTGAATCGTGGTTGAGTAAGGCCCAGGAAAAAAGTGGTTTGCCAGATTTAGAACCGCTGCGCCGTGCCTGTGAAATGAGTCGTGACGTTCTCAGCGGTGCTCAGCGTGGCGGATCGCAGTGGGCGGAAGGGGTGGATAGTTTCCAGATGGGGCTGGAAATGTGCGAGATCCTGATTGGCCTAAATCTGGATTTGGACTCCCTGGTTGCTGCAGCCATCTATCGTTCGGTGCGCGAAGAGTCCGTCTCTCTGGAGACAGTGCGCGAAGAGTTTGGTGAAAGCGTCGCGACACTTGTCGAGGGTGTATCCAGGATGGCGGCGATTGGGCAGTTTCTTAACCCGAAACGCAAGGCCGCACTGGGAAAGAAGAAAGTTCAATTAGATAATATACGCAAAATGCTCATCGCCATGGTGGACGACGTACGCGTAGCATTAATCAAACTGGCTGAAAGAACCTGTGCAATTCGTGCTGTAAAAAACTCCCCGCAGGAACGGCAGTTAAGGGTTGCAAGGGAAATATTCGATGTTTATGCCCCTTTGGCACATAGGCTTGGTATAGGCCACATCAAATGGGAGTTAGAGGACCTTTCCTTTCGATACCTGCAGCCTGAAGCGTATAAAAAGATCGCAAAACTACTCTCGGAAAAGCGTATCGAGCGAGAAAAATACATAGAGAGCGTGCTTGTTGGCATTAGATCTGAGTTAGTCAATAATCATATTGACGCAGAAATAAGCGGGCGGGTTAAGCATATTTACAGCATCTGGCGCAAAATGCGTCGTAAACATATTGATTTTTATCAGGTTTATGATGTACGCGCTATTCGGATTCTGGTTCCAGATATTGCTTCATGCTACACAGTTCTCGGCATCGTTCATGCCTTATGGAAACATATTCCCAAAGAGTTTGATGACTACATCGCAAGGCCAAAAGAAAATGGCTACCGTTCCCTGCATACGGCCGTTATTGGGCCCAAGGGGCGGGTACTTGAAGTGCAAATCCGCACAAAAGAAATGCATGATGAAGCCGAACTGGGGGTTTGTGCGCACTGGCGTTATAAGGAGTCGCCGCACTCCAAGGTAGAGCGGAGTTATGAAGATAAAATCACCTGGTTGCGCCAAGTATTAGACTGGAATGAAGATCTCGGCGAGAAGCAAATTGATGACTTAGCCGAGCAGTTTCAAAATGATATAACCGATGAACGGATCTATGTATTTACGCCTGATGGCCACGTAATTGACTTGGCAATCGGCGCGACACCTGTGGATTTTGCTTACCATATTCATACAGAGGTAGGGCACCGCTGTCGAGGCGCAAAAGTTAATGGGCGTATTGTTCCATTGGACTATGTCCTAGCAACGGGGCAGCAAGTAGAAATACTTACCAGTAAAGATACTGAGCCACGCCGAGACTGGTTAAATGCTAATTCTGGCTATCTTCATACAAGCAAAGCACGGGCTAAAGTTCAGCATTGGTTTAAACAACAGGCACGCGATAAAAATATTGTTGACGGTAAGGAGCTTGTGGCAGCTGAGTTTAAGCGCTTGTCAGCAAAGGATGTAAACCTGGATGAACTTGCTGGGAAAGTGAACTTAAAATCAGGGGAAGACCTCTTTGCAGCAGTTGGCGCCGGTGATCTAAAAATTAGCCAAGTGATTGGTGTGCTCAATACTTATTTGAAAATAACCGATTCGAGTAAGAAAAGTGTC